>JAICHN010000445.1 GCA_025924845.1 Chloroflexota bacterium
CCGGACGCCCGATCACCGCCACGGTGGGCCTATGGCGCGATGGAACCCTGGTGGGTACCCGTTCGCTGGCCCTGAAGGCGGGGGAGAACAGCTTCCTGTTCGCGGTGGACGCCGGGACTGCCGGAACTCATCGCTATCATCTGGCGGTGCGGGCGCCGAGGGATGATCGAGCGCGAAACAACGGCCTGGATGCCGCGGTGGTAGTCGCCGCGGCGCCCCGCGTGCTGGTGCTGACCGCCAATCCGGCCGAGGCCGCGTCCGTGGTCAACACGCTGGCCAACGCGGGCGAACAGGTGACGCTTCTCCCTGCCGCGAAGGCGCCCACCACCGTTGGCGCCTTTGCCCCGTATTCAGCGGTAGTGCTGGCCGATCTGCCGGCTTCCACGATCAGCAACAAAGCGGTGGCCGCCCTGAAGTCGGCCGTGCGGGACCAGGGAGAGGGCTTGCTGGTCATGGGCGGTCCGTCCAGCTTTGCCGTGGGCGGCTACCCCGACAGTCCGCTCGAATCGCTCTTACCGGTGACCAGCCTCTCGGATGCCCAGGCCGGACGCGGCGACGTGGGTTTGATTCTGATCATCGATAAGTCCGGCAGTATGATGGATACCGTGCAGGGCGTGACCAAGATCAGTATGGCCCAACAAGCGGCGATAGAGGCGATCTCGCACCTCAGTGCGGCCGACAGCTTCGGCGTGCTGGCCTTCGACGATACCACCCATGTAGTGACGCCGTTCGGCCCGGTGGGAAATGGGGCTAACCAGGCGAAAATCCGCACGGCGATCGCGAGCATGCAGCCCTTCGGCGACACCGTCATCTATCCGGCCCTCCAGAAGGCGGCGCGTGATCTCTTCGCCAGTCATGTTCAGTTCAAGCACATCGTGCTGATGACGGACGGACAGGGGGAGACCGCTCCCTTCACCAAGCTGATTGCCCTGATGAGCAAGAACCACATTACCCTTTCCACGATCGCCATCGGCACGGACGCCGAGGTGGATGAGTTGAAGTCGTGGGCTAATCTGGGTGGTGGGCGCTTCTACTACGCATCCGACCCACACGACATTCCGCGCCTGGTGGTGCTGGAGACGCGGATCAGCAGCGGCCCCACGCGGGTGCAAGGCAAGGTAACGGTGCGCCAGGGGACAAATGATCCGGCCCTCCGATCCCTGGCCGGGCACGCGCTGCCCCCGCTGAGCGCCTACAATATCACGGCGCCGCGGGCCAACGCCCAGGTGATTCTGCAATCCTCGCTGGGCGACCCCATCCTCAGCCAATGGCAGGACGGCCTGGGGCGCGTGGCGACCTGGACAGGCGGGGTTTCGGCCGACTGGGCAGGCACCTGGCTGGGCCAAACCGCCTTCTGGAACGACCTCACGCGCGGCCTGATGCTCCCCGCCACGTCCCGTCTTCTGCAGCCTGAGCTAACGGTCCAGAACGGCGCCCTCCAGATAGAAGCGGATGCCTATACCGCACAGGGGAACTTCGCCAATCTCCTCCCTACGCGCGCCGTGATTACCGATCCCACCGGCAAGCAGGCGACGTTGGCCATGGCGCAGACTGCCCCCGGTCACTACGCTGGGCTGCTTGCCGATCCCCTACCTGGGGTGTACACGGCGCACATCGAGCAATACGATAACAACGTTCTGCTCAATCAGGCCAACGCCGCCCTGGCCGTACCCTATCCGGCCGCTTACCGGCCTGGAGCGCCGGACCGGGCGCTGCTGGGGGACATCGCCGCGGCGGGCAACGCCCCTACCCTGACCAAGCCCGGCGATGCCTTTAAGAGCGCGGGCTTACCCTCGCGGCCACAGCGAGAAGCGATATGGCCCTTCCTGGCCCTCCTCGCGCTGCTGCTGTTTCCGATCGACGTGGCGGCGCGCGTGCTTTACACGCCGCCCATTCCTTACGACCCGGCTCGGTTCCGCAACGGCGCCTGACCCCAATGTGCTACGATCCTCGCTGCAAAGTCCATCCCGATCGGGATGGACTTTGCAGCGAGGATGTTCACGAGAGGAGCGAATCAAGCCTAGCGATCCGGTTCGGAACGATCGAGCAAGCGCCGAAGGATCTTGCCTCCGATCGGCTGGTCCCACCCGCGGTCGCTCTCCGCCAATTAGTCAAGGAACGCCTCGACGAGTTGCAGCAGGCGGAGGATGCGTGGCTGTACACGCCGGAGCGGCCGGCGCGGCAGGAATCCGCGCGGGCCTCCGCTCGGGCGGGGCGTACGGTTGCGCTAAGTCGGGACGATCTTCGTCGCCTCCAGACACTGGACGACGACGCCCTGGGTGCCGAGATCGATCGCTTGCGAGTACGCGCCGAACAGGCCGGCTCCAAGAGCCTACAGGATGCCTGAGTCGCCGGAATCGGTAATTATCACCTTTGACTTTTGGAGGCAGGAGCCTCTCGGAGGCATGGAAAGGGGTTACCAGGGTGAGAACCTACAAGATTGCCGGGATCAACTTCGATCATCAACATATGGGTGATAACCTCCGCATGGCCCACGAACATCCCGCCGTCGAGATTGCCGGGATCTGCGACGAGGATCCGGCGCGGACGGCGCCGGCGGCGCGTAACTTCGGCATCCCGCCCCACCGCGTCTATACCGACTATCGTCGCTGTCTTGAGGAGACTCAGCCGGATCTCGTGCTGCTCTGCCCGGCCACCGCCGAGCACGCCTTATGGGTCGAGCGCGTCGCCCCTTACGGCGTCCATCTCTTAGTGGAGAAGCCGTTCGCCGCCTCGGTCGGCGAGGCGGATCGGATGATCGCGGCCATCGAGCATACGGGCAAGCTAATGGCGATCAATTGGCCCCTGGCCTGGTACCCACCGCACGTTACCAGTAAGCGCCTGATCGATGAGGGGGCGATCGGCGAGGTGATCGAAGTCCACTACTACGACGGCAATCGCGGCCCGCTCCGGCACACCGCCGACAAAATCGCCGCGGCGCCAACCGCCGAGCAGAAGGCGGCAAGCTGGTTTTACAAGTCGGACAGGGGCGGCGGATCGCTGCTCGATTACCTGGGATACGGGGCCACGCTGGGCACTTGGTATCACGGGGGGCGGATACCGCTGGAGGTTACCACCGTGATCGATGTTCCCACCGGCCTTGAGGTGGACGAGCACAGCATCACCATCGCCCGCTATGAGCGCGGCCTCTCCAAGTTCGAGACGCGCTGGGGCACCTTCACCGATCCATGGACGATCCAACCGCAGCCCAAGTGCGGCTTCGTGATCGTGGGCGGCGAAGGCACGATTAGCTCCTACGACTTTGAGCCGACTATTCGGGTGCAGACCGGCGCCCACCCCGAAGGTATATCGGTAGCGGTGGACGAGCTACGGCCGCCCCACCAGAATCCGGTCCAATACCTGTTGCACTGCATGGAGACCGGCGAACCGATCCGGGGTCCACTCTCGATCGCGACGTCCCGCATCGGGCAGCGGATCGTGGACAGCGCGCTGCGCAGTGCTCGCGAAAGGCGCACGGTCACGCCGGCGTAACCGCCGTCCGACCTGCCGCTTTGACAGAGGCACAATTCTGCCTGGGTGAGGACCGAGTCCCGCCGAGCGCAATGCGCCCTTCCTTCAGGCTAGACTGCTTATTTTCCGCGTGCTACGGTGATAAAGGCAGTGGTGCTCATGCACAAAAAAGGCGCTGGAAGGGAGACGATATTGCCGGGATTTACGCGGGGTGTTAGTATATATCTTCGTCACGATATAATCGTATCAATACTGGAGCAGGACTGGAGGACGGCCTAACCATGGCACCGCGGGAGTTGCTCAGCGGGCGGGCAAGAATTCTCTGTATTGAGGAGGATCCTTACCTAGCCGATCTTCTCCATTATGTCCTTGCACGCGAGGGCTATCGGGTGCGGGTGGCTGCTTCTCGTGCCGCCGCACTCCGAATGGTGCGGGTTGAGCCATGCGATCTGGCGCTGCTCGATGTGCATTTGCCGGGCATCAACGGCTATAATCTGTGTTCATGCCGTCAGGGCGAGACGAGCGTGGGAGAGGCCGCGCTCACGGCGCGGTACGCGGACCTAGCCCGTACGCATCTTGAGCAGGACGATAACGGCTTTTTCCCGAAGCCTTTCCGCCTACGAGCGCTGCTTGTCCGTATCCGAATAATCCTTGCCTCTACGAAGTCGGCCGGCCAACCCGGTACGGCTAAGATTCGGCTTCTCCACCCACAAGGGGATCTGGTGGGCGCCGGATCGGGACAGATGCCGGCGGCGGTGATCGAGCAGACCTTTCTCGTGGCCGAGGGCTGAGCTACCCCTCCCCGAGCGTAGCACCAATCAAGAACGGATAGTCCCGGGCGAACCGTGGATGGGATAGCGGTCGGGATTGGATCGAAAATCTCTCGGCGTCGATGGTGCGTAC
>JAICHN010000446.1 GCA_025924845.1 Chloroflexota bacterium
ATGGCATCGGGGGACGGGTAGGTGACGCCGTAGAAGACCTCGGTCACGTTGGGAGTCGTGTTAGGCTTGCTTGCGATCTCCGTGATGCGGTTCCAGGGCAGCGGGTTCAGGGTCACCTTGAAACCAATGCTGGACATCACGCTGTTGAACAGCAAGCCGACCTGCGCCTCGAAACTGGAATCGGTCACGTAGCTGAAGGTGAGCGGAATGGCCCCTTTTCCGGCATACTTGCTCTTGGCCAACTCGGCTTTGGCGGCGGCCATGTTCTGCTGGATCGCGGGCAGGCTGCCGTTGTAGGCGGCCTTGAACACCGGGGCGAGCGGCCCATCAACCGCCGCGCCGGGAACCAGCTTGCTGCGTGTCGTGTTGTAGTCAAAGGCCAGGGCGATCGCGCGCCTGACATGGATATCGTCGGTCGGGGCAAGCTTCATATTCATCTTGAGATAGAACACGGTCTCGGTGGGCGCGGTGAACAGCTTGAAGCCCAGACCCTGGAGCGTCTTATAGGCGGTAACGCCCTGGAACTGGCTGGTCATGTCCAGCACGCCGGTCTTGGCCAGAGAGATTACCGTAGCGTCGGCAGTGACGATCATCACCCGTACTTCGTCGATCGAGTTCGCGTGCCAGCCTCGGAAGTAGCCGGGGAATTTCTTCATGGTCATTTTACTACCCTCGATATCGCTCTCGAGGGTATAGGGACCGGACCCTGCTTCGTGGTTGGCCAGGAAAGCCGTGCCGTAATCGCCGTTGGCGCCGTACTTGCCGCTCTTGTGGTGTGAGGAAACGAGCGCTTTGTCGAGGATATAGAGGCCGGGCAGGGTATTGGGGAACGGGGCGAAGGCCCGTTCGAGCGTGAAGCGCACCGTATAGCGGTCAACGGCCTTAACGCCGCCGGCGGTAAGAATTCCTTGCCAGACGGCGGACGGCGTGGAAGCCAGGGTCAGGGCGCGCTGCATCGAATACACCACATCGTCGGCGGTCAATTCGTTGCCGCTATGGAACTTGATGCCCTTCCTCAGCACGAAGGTAAACACCTTGGCGTCTGGAGAAGCGGTAAAGTGACTGGCCGCGAGCGGCTTGACGCCGGCGCCTGCCGTGGCGATAAGCAAAGGATCGTAAAAGTTGATCTGGGCCATCTGCTGTGTGTAGTCGTTGCCGATGGCCGGGTCAATATTGCCGAAAACCTGGACCGCGTTCAGGGTGAGTGTGTTCAGCCCGCTCGCCGATCGCTCGGCGTGGACGTCCAACGCGGTGCTCATCTCGGCCAGGGCCGTCGCCCCAACTCCAATCGCGGCGGCACGGACCATAAAGTCACGCCGGGAGAGATTGCCGGCTACGACGGCGGAAAGTAACTGGTCCAGGGTGCTCATGTCTGCTGTTCCCCCTACAATTTCCGCCGAGACCGAGCGCTGCTCTGAGTCGGTGGGCAAAAAGGATAATCATATGAATCATATATGATTTGTCTGGTACGATAAGTGATCCACATACCCGCTGTCAAGGCGCGTGTTGAATCGTATATGATTGTTGGGGAAGCGAGGAGGGCTTGTTGGAACGCGCGGGAACAGGCGCCGTGAACCGGTGACCACGCTCGACAATCAGGTCAGCAAGCACGAGCGCGCCTATCAACTGATTCGGTCTCGTATCGTCGCGGGCGCCTACACGCCGGGACACCGCCTGGTCATCGATGCCCTGGCGGGAGAGTTGGGAATCAGCCCGGTGCCCGTGCGTGAGGCAATTCGCAGGCTCGAGGCCGAGGGTCGCGTGGTGTACCGCCATAATAGTGGGGCGCGGGTGGCGCCCACCGGCAAACCTCCCCGAGTCCGTATCGGCGTAGACGTGGGACACACCAGCACCGATGCCGTGCTGATGGCCGACGCCGCGGTGCTCGCTACGGCCAAGCTCCCTTCAACTCCAGAGGTTACGGCGGGCATCGCCGCGGCGATCGCCCAGGTGATCCGTGACGCAGGCCTGACTTCCGCCGCCGTTGCGGCGGTCATGGTGGGAACAACCCACTTCGCCGATGCGTTTATCAACCGGCGGCTTGCACCGGCGGCCTGTATTCGGCTCGGCTTGCCCGCCGGATCAGGGCTGCCGCCCATGGTCGATTGGCCCGCCGAGGCAAAGGCGGCAGCGGACTGCCGATGCTACGAAGCCCATGGCGGACATCACTTTGACGGACGTGTGCTTTCACCCCTGGCCGGCGAGGAGTTACGGCGGATCGCGGCGGACCTTCGCCGCTACCGCATTTACTCGTGCGCCGTCACGGCGGTCTTCTCGCCGGTCTCAGCCGATGCCGAACTGGAAGCAGCGGCGGTGCTGAAGGCTTCCTTCCCAGAGCTGTCGATCAGCCTTTCCCATCAAATTGGACGCCTTGGCCTGCTCGAACGAGAGAACGCCGTCATAATCAACGCGTGCCTACGCCCCGGCGCGCGCGCGGTGGTGAGCGATTTGCGCGCCGTCCTGCGCGGGCAAGGCATTGACGCGCCGCTGTACCTGACGCAGAACGACGGCACCCTGATGACTGACCGGCACGGCGAACGTTTCCCCGTGCTTACCTTTTCCTCGGGCCATGCCAATAGTCTGCGCGGCGCCGCCTTTCTCACCGGTCTAGGTGATGCCGTGGTGATCGACGCCGGAGGGAGCGCCATGCGCATCGGCACCCTGGTCGCCGGCTTCCCCAGTGAGGCGACCTCAACCGTACAGGTAGGAGGGGTGCGCATCAATTCGCGCATGCCCAACCTGCTGAGCGTACCGATGGGCGGGGGCAGCGTGGTGACGGGGCCGCCCTGGCGCGTCGGGCCGGAGTCGGTTGGGGCACGTTTCCACACCGATGCCCTGGTCTTTGGGGGCGGCACCGTAACAGCCATGGACATCGCCGCATCGGCTGGTCTGCTTGAACTGGGCAACCCGGCCAACGCGGCGCGTCTCCGCGCCGCGGCGCCTGAGATCCTGGCGGTGATCGCGGCGCCGCTCCACCGTGCCGTGCAGCGCGCCGGCAAGGTCCCTAACGGTGGACCCGTGATCCTGGTTGGCGGCAGTGCTCGGCTCGCCGCCGCGCTGGCACCGGGGCCGAGCACCGTTCCGGAGCACCATGCCGCGGCAAATGCGGTAGGCGCGGCGACCGCGGCCGTATCGGGCGACGTGGATCGCCTGGTGTCGCTGGAAGGCGTCTCGCGGCGCGACGCGCTGGCCTCGGCGGTATCGGACGCCGTGCGACAGGCCGTGGCCGCCGGCGCGGACCCCGCCACGGTCCGGGTAGCCTGGGCGGACGACGCGCCGCTCACCTATTTGCCCGGTAACGTGACACGCGTGCGCGTCAAAGCCTTTGGCGCTCTGGCCGTGGAGGCTCCGCGTGGCCGCTGACGACGCGCCTTCTCAGCTGTGGATGGTCAGTAGGGACGATCTGGATGCTGTGGCGCTGGGCGCCGGCCTGCTCGGCTCGGGTGGGGGAGGTCCACCGGAACTGGGCAAGCTTCTCGTGATCGAGGCGTGGCGCCGTGTCGGGCCGATCACGATCGTGCCGGAGAGTATGGTGGACTCGGCGTCCCTGGTGGTCGCCGTGGCCCAGGTCGGCACGCCCATGGTATTCAGTGAACGTCTGGCGCAAGGTACGGAGCCGAGCGGCGCCGTGCGCGCCCTGGAGGCGCATCTGGGAGTGCGGGCCGGCGCGATCGTGTGCGACGAGATCGGAGGCACCAACAGTATGACTCCTCTTCTGGCCGCCGCTTACCTGGAGCTTCCGGTGGTTGATGGCGACGCCATGGGCCGCGCCCTCCCTGGGCTGCATATGAACGCGTTGAGCATCTATGCCGAGGGGCCGATACCCTGTGCTTTTTGCGACGACGAGGGCAACACGGTCATCGTCCCCGGTACCCGCGACACGAGCGCGACCGAGCGCTTGGGACGCGCGGTGACCGTGGCGATGGGAGGCGTGAGCTACATCGCTCGGCCCGCCCCGCGCGGCGCGGCACGCCGGCAAGCCATCATACCCGGCAGTTACAGCCGCGCCCGGACAATCGGCCTGGCCGTGCGCGAGGCGGTGGCGCGGCGGCACCTCGCCGACCTTGATCTCGGTGCCTGCGGCGGCCGACTGCTTTTTCAAGGCACGATAAGCAGCGTCACTCACCACGCTACGCCGGGGCCGGTCCACGGCGCGATCGCTATTGAAGGGGCGCCGGATCGGTTCCCAGGCTCGATCACGGTTGATTTCCAGAACGAGTATCTCGTGGCATGCCGCGGCCGGTCGGTCCTGGCGACCACTCCCGATGCGATCAGTCTCATCGACGACGAGACCGGCGAGCCGATCGGCGCCGACGAAGTTCAGGTCGGTCGGCATGTGCTGCTTCTGGTGTTCAGCGCCGACCGGCGCATGA
>JAICHN010000447.1 GCA_025924845.1 Chloroflexota bacterium
CTGGCGCGGGCTGCCGGCCTGGACTATGATCACCTGCGGAGTGGGACGGCCGGTCAACGATGAGGGGGCGCACGAGTGGCAATTATTCACGAACCAATGGTGCTTGTAGTCGGCCGCCAGCAGGTAGATGATTCGGCGGTTCGCCAATTTCTCGACCAGCACGGCACCACCTGGGAAACCGACAGCGAGGTGGGTGGCGAGTTGCTGAGCGAGATGGGCGGCCGTGTGTGCTACATGGCCTTCGGCGCCAAACAAGGGCGGCGCACCAACAAGGAATATCTCGGCAACATCCTGAATCAGCGCCATGGCAGCGTGCTGGAACACGCGGTATGGACCTTCCTGATCACCGGCGTGTCGCGGTCGCTGACCCACGAGTTGATCCGCCATCGGGCGGGCTGGGCCTTTAGTCAATTGAGCCAGCGCTACGTGGACGAGGCGGAAACCGACTTTGTCGAGCCCGCGATCATCGCGGCTGATCCGGATTTGCACGAGAGGTGGCTCGAGGCAATTGAGGCCGGCCGTCGGTCGTACATGGCCCTATCAGCCAGTCTGGCCGAAAAGCTCAAGGCAGGCCATCCCGAACTGAGTGCAACCGCACGGCGTAAGGCGGCCAGGCAAGCGGCGCGGAGCGTGCTGCCTAACGCCACGGAAACCAAAATCGTGGTGACGGCGAACGGCAGGGCGCTTCGGCATTTCATCGAGCTACGGGGGAGCGAGGACGCGGAGCCGGAGATTCGAGCCCTGGCGGTGTGCCTCCTGCGCGCCATGCAGACGGAAGCGCCCAACATGTTTGGCGACTTTACGCTTCGCCCCTTATACGACGGGAGCTACGCGACCGAGGTCGCGCATAGCAAGGTGTGATGCGCTAGCCGGGCCGGCAGTCGAGGATTTCCTCCGCCTGTAACCGCTCGCGCATCCGGCGGCAATATAGCCGATCTTCCTCCAACTGGGCTACGAGGAGGAAATTATTGCCTTTGAGCGCCCCGTCGATAAGCGCCGCGAACTCGTGGTCTTGCGGCCAATCCTCAACGGTAGTGAAGCGAACCGGATCCTCCAGCGGGTCGCTATTCCACATACCTCGATGCACCGCGGACGGCAATTCAGTATCGGGGCGCACCACTACCAGATGAGCGCGGCTTGCCCCCGACCGCTTGGCCAGGCCGCTCGTTTTCGTGGGCTCTTTCATCCCGGGAAGTGCCGTGAGATGGCGGGGCATATGTGAAGACACCTTTCGTGGTCAAACACCACTGCTTCACCATTTTACACCACCCACGCGTAGAATCCACCCCCTGCACGGATAAACTGCCAAAAAAATAGCCTCACGGCCGCTTTTGACGAAAAAGGGTGAAAACAGCGGCCTCGGCGGAAAAGTTACCCGCCCCCCGCGGGAACGTGCTGGGGGGCACGCAATCTGCTCCCGACCGCCTCGGCGATGCCCTCCGCATCGAGACCGACGCTTCGACGCTGGCTGTTCTGCGTGGCATGGTCGATAAACCGATCGGGCACCCCCAGGCGATGGACCGCCACATGGGGGAAGCCAAGACGCTCAAGCGCCTCGCTCACCGCGCTGCCGAACCCGCCGGCGATTGCGTTCTCCTCAACGGTGATTAACTGATCGAACTGGCGCGCCAGTTCACCAAGGAGCATCTCATCGACCGGCTTTACGAAGCGGCTATTCACCACCGTAACCTGAATGCCTCGCGCCGCAAGCAAGTCGGCCGCTTTCAGGCAGGGGCCCACGGTAGCTCCAATCGCCAACAGAGCGCCGGCCGCGCCCCTGCGGAGTACTTCGGCCTGACCGATGGTGAGAGCGCGAAGCGGCTCGTCCGTGGGCACGCCCTGGCCGCTTCCCCGTGGGTAACGAAGGGCGATGGGCCCAGCGTGGTTGACGGCCGTGAACACCATGTGGCGAAGCTCGTTCTCATCCTTGGGCGCCATGACCACCAGGTTAGGAATCGCTCGCAAGTAGGTCAAATCGAAAACCCCCTGATGGGTACGCCCGTCGTTGCCGACCAGGCCCGCTCGATCAAGAGCGAACACCACATGGAGGTTTTGCGCGCACACGTCATGGATAAGGTGATCGTAGGCCCGCTGAAGGAACGTGGAATAGATGGCGGCGACGGGTCGGAAATCCTGCGTGGCCAGTCCCGCCGCGAAGGTAACGGCGTGGCCCTCGGCGATGCCGACATCGAAGAAGCGCTCAGGGAATCGCTCGGCGAACCCGGAGAGGCCGGTACCGCCGCACATCGCCGCCGTAATGGCTACCACCCGAGGATCAGTCTCGGCAATGGCACATAGAGTTTGGCCAAACACGGTATCGTAGTTCGGCGCGGCAGGCTTGGAGCCGCCAGGGGCCGAGACGCTGTGAAACTTGTAATTGTCGGCCTCGGCTGGATCGTGGCCCTTGCCCTTGGTGGTGTACATATGCACCAACACGGGCGTCTGCATTTGTCGCGCCCGGCGGAATACCCTGCGCAGCCGCCCGATGTCATGGCCGTCCACCGGGCCGAGGTAGGTGAATCCCAACTCCTCCCAGAAGACGTTAAAGAGCATGAAATCCTTCAAGCCCTTCTTGAAGCGCTTCGCGGCGTCCAGCGCCGTACCGCCCATGGGCATACGGTGGAGGATCTGCTCCATCTCACCCTTCGCGGCGTTGTACCTGGGGTCGGTGCGCACCCGCTCCAGGATGTTAGCCACGGCGCCTACGTTGGGTGAAATAGACATGGCGTTATCATTGAGGATCACGATCAAGGGCGTCTTGAGCCGGCCTCCGTTGTTGATCCCTTCGTAGGCGAGGCCGCCGGTAAGCGCGCCGTCGCCCAGAATGGCGACCACGGAATGCGTTTCCTTTTTGAGATCGCGCGCCACCGCCATGCCGACGGCGGCCGAAATGGCTGTGCTGGCATGGCCGGCGCCGAACTGATCGTGCTCGCTTTCGGTACGCATGAGGAACCCAGAGATGCCGTCTTCCTGGCGAATCGTACTCAGGCGGTCGAGCCGACCGGTCAGCATCTTGTGCGGGTACGCCTGATGCCCTGTATCCCACACGATTTTGTCACGCGGGCTGTCGAAAATACTGTGCAGGGCGACCGCCAGCTCAACAGTTCCCAGGTTGGAGGAAAGGTGACCACCGGTACGCGAGACGCTGTCCACCAGTTCCTCCCGCATTTCACGGGCGATCTGGATCAGTTGTGCAGTCTCAAACTTATGGAGGTCGCTGGGCTGCCGCAGTGAGTCAAGTAGTCGTGCCATGGGTGACCTCATCCGACTGATGCCCCTCGCGGACGCCGCGAAGGGGCGAGCGGGCGCTGAGGGCCGCGATGACCAAGAACAGTCTCAAGGGTATACATGACGAACGGGGAGAGGCTATCATCAAGTCACCAAATGGTACTTGTGCCAACGCTGCCTGTCAAATGACGCCCCGCGCGCCGGATAGTATTCGGGGGTGCTCGACATCGGGTACTTCCAGGGCCGTGAGGGCGTGCCGCAGCAGTTCAACACCGCCCTCCAGTTCGGGCTCAACCACTTCCCGGACGCCAAGGCTCCTCAGCATGGCGGCGGCTCTTGGGTCACGGGCGCGGACGATGATATCGAGGGCGGGGTTGGCGGCCTGGGCATTGATCACGATTACGCGAGTGGCGCCGAAGTCCGGCAGGGTCACCACGAGCGCGCGGGCTTGTTGCGGTTCGGCGGCAGCCAGCACCACTTTATAGCTCGCGTCACCATAGAGTGTGGGTATGCCCTGCGCGCGCAACGCCTCTACCGTGGCGAGGTTCTGATCGATCCCAACCACCGTGTGCCCCTCATGATGCAGGGCCCTGGCTACTCGACCGCCCACATGCCCGCAACCGACGACGATCACGTGGTTGTGCCAGGCCGGATCGCCGTCCCCGACCACGGGAAGGTCGTCTACCCTGGGCTGAAATGCCCCACCCAGCAATGGCAGCCGTGCCAGGCTGAGGTCAAGGCGCGGCACAACCTGGAATAGGGTAGGGGTGAGGACGAGCGTGATAACGGAGGTAGTGAGGATCAGACTGTACTGGCCGGCGGTCAATACGCCTTGCTGGACGCCCTGGCGGGCCAACACATAGGAGAACTCGCCAAATTGGGCCAGACCGAGGCCCACGAAAAGCGCGGTCTTACTGGAGAGTTTGAAGGTGCGTAACTTCGCTACCGCGGTGGCTACGATGCCCTTCAGCAGCAGGAGCACGATCGCGGTGGATCCGACGAGTAACGGATGCTTTCCCACGTACGAGGGATCGATCAACATCCCGACCGAAACAAAGAAAAGACTGCTGAATACATCGCGGAAGGGGACGACCTCGGCCATGGCCCGATGCTCCACGTCCGACGTGCCGACCAGCAGTC
>JAICHN010000448.1 GCA_025924845.1 Chloroflexota bacterium
TTCGCCCCGCCGGCCCCATCTTTTTTTCCCCCGGCCCGGGGGGCTCCACAACAAACCTCCCCTCCCCCCGCCCAACCCGGCGGGCCCCGCATGGGGCCCCCCGCCTATTTGACGCGTTGACTTGGCCGTTTCGATTCAGGCGGAATTAACGAGATTTCTGCTTCCAATCCAGCGCATCTTACAGCGGCTGGAAATCCAGGTCGTAGCCGAAAACACGCGGCCCAACCAGATTGATCCCGGCTTCGGTACGCCAGGCCGAGGCGCAGGGCATGCCGACTACCACCACGCGGAACCCAAAGCGCAGGCTTTCGGTGGTGATCGGCTCACCGCTCTCGGCATCGAGCACGCTGATCAGGTCGGGCACCGTGGCCACCGGCTTGTCGTCGCGCAGGGCGATCAGGTTCTCGTTCTGGAAGCGGATGGTCATGGTGTGACCTTCGTCGTCGCCTAAACCACGGAACACGGCCTCGCCGCGCGCGAAGCCCTTCTCGGTTCGCCGCTGTACGTCCATGATCTTGCCGCTGAACAGTCGGCGTCCCCCTGTGATGCCGAGCAGAGCGGCAATGGGGTCGCGCTTGGCGCGCCGCGCCCCTTGAATGGCCTCGCCAAGCCGGATTGCCAGGCTGACGCTCCCCGCGATCAGTACTTTGCGCGCCTGGACGCCCGACATCGCATAGATGGCGATGAAGGCTACGCCGCCCATCTGAATGGTCATGGTTCGGGCGATCCGCTCGGTCCACAGGTTGTCGCAGGTGTTGAGAATGGCGCTGTTGCCCTTCTCATCGCCGATCGCCATCGGGGTGGCCGCAATACCGTGGAGGGTCGGACTGACCATCTGCAGCTCGGGAAAGGCGCGGCCCATGCCGTCGGCGTCGAGCAAGGGCAGGTCCAGCGCCGCCGCCACAATGAACGGCGTGGTCGAGTTCAAGCCACCTGCCTCGATCGGCGTCACCGCCGCCACCTTCTTGCCGAGATAGGCTTCGAGACCTTCGAAGGCTCCGACAATCTCATCGCCGCGGGGCAGCTTCTCGACCATGACGGTGGGGGCGCCCATCATGGCGGCGCATACCACTAAGTCATCGTCGCGAAGGTCGCTCATCTCGATCAAGGTGACCGAACCATGGCGCTTCATGGCCGCCATCGCGGTGAGCTTCCCGATGTGAGGATCGCCTCCCCCGCCCGTGCCAAGCACGGCGGCGCCCAATGCCAGGTTGTCCATCTGCTCGGGACCGATTCGTTTCATCACGCACCTCCTTGAGGCAGGGGGCGAAAATCATGGTCATAGCCGAAGGCGCGCGGTCCGAATACCTTGAGCGCCTCGGGGGTGCGCATCAGATCATGGCAGGGCAGTCCCAACACTGCCACGCGCAAGCCATAGCGGAGCACCTCCGTGGTGATCGCCTCGCCCGTTTCGAGGTCTACCATGCAGATCAGATCCGGCACCGTCGCCACCGGCACCCCATCGCGGAGCGCGATCAGATTCTCATTCTGGAGGTCAATGGCGAGCACCGATCCGGCGTACGTACCCAGACCGTGCAAGGTGGCGCGTCCCACCGCGAACCCACGGGCCAGCCGGCGATCCACGTCGACGATCTTCCCCTCAAAGAGGGCGACACCATGGCAGGCGCTCAGAATGGCCTCGACCGGGCTATCCTTCCTTTTTCGTGCGTTGAGCACGGCATGGCCCAGGTCGATCGCCTGGGTCACCGTGCCCGGTACGGCGACCCGGCGCACGAACTCGCCTCGCATAGGCGGCGTGGCATAACCGGCCGTCGCACCCATGTCCACCGCCGTGGCCCGCGAGAGGCGCTCCAGCCAGAACATGTCCCGCACCCCGGTAAAGACCACGACGTTTCCTTTCTCGTCGGCGATCGCGGCCGGTGAGGGATGGAGGCCGTAAACGAAGAACGTACACATTTGCAACTCGGGGAAGGCGCGGCCCATGCCATCGCCGTCCACCACGGGCAGGCCGGCCTGTGCGGCGGTAATCATCGGCTCCATGGAATTGGCGCCGCCGATTTCGCCTGAAATGACCGCCGCCGCGGGCTTACCGATTGCTCGTTCGACGGCGCGTAGAGCCTGGTAGCACTCGTCCCCGCGCTCGATCTTCTCGATCCCCGCTACGGGCGCCCCGATACCGCCCACGCTGACCACGATATCCTCGTCCGCTAACTCGGCAAGCGGGATAAGGGTGATTGTTTTACCGGCCTTAAGCAATTGCGCGGTTCGCAGGCGCCCGATGTGAGGATTGCCGCCGCCCCCAGTGCCCAGGATGGCGGCGCCGATTTCCAGGGCGCGAATGTCCTCTATAGTCAAATTCCGCCCTGATTTAGCCACGAGCCAGATCTCCTACCGCTTTGATTCGGATCCGCGTGGCATTGCTCGGCAGGTAGGCCAGCGGCACCTCCTCGACTTCGACAATCTCCACCGTCTCGGCCAGGGCACCGGCAGCGACGGCTCGATCCGTTGCCTGCTGCTTGGCGTCGGCCAGAGCCTTGTCACGCGGTATATCGGAAAGCGCGTAGACTCGATCCACCTCACCGCTGATCTGGGCGATCGCCGCGCCCACGGCGTTTGCTACCTGATAGTAGGGCGGCCGGGTCGAGGTCAGTTCACCAATCTGGTCGCGCACCAGGATGCTGCCTCCCCCTACTACCAGCACCGGGACCGGATCGGCGGTGAGGCGCACCCGATCGCAGGCCGTCTCCACCATCTCTTCGATCGTGGCCAACGCATCGGTGACCAAGCGGGGATCGAGGTTTATCGCGGCTCGCTTATCGCCCACCTCGGCCTGCCCCGCCGCCACGGCGATATCCGTTGCGGTCAGAGTGGCGCCGCCGAAGACTAGTCCCTCTTGCACCAGCTTGTAGCCCACGCTCTGGGGGCCGACCGTGAGCGGTCCTGGACCACCTACCACCAGCGAACCTCCACCCAGCCCAATACTATACACATCCGGCATACGGAAGTTAGTGCGCACGCCGCCGACCTCGATGGCGACACCCGCCTCGCGCGGGAAGCCATGATGCAGGGCGCCCACGTCCGTCGTCGTTCCGCCGATATCGACCACCAGCGCCTCCTGCAGGCCGGAGAGGAATGCCGCGCCGCGCATCGAGTTGGTGGGACCCGACGCAAAGGTCAGGACCGGGAATTGCTTGGCGAAATCAGCCGCCATCAGCGTGCCGTCATTCTGAGTGAGGAAGAGCCGCGCCGTGATCCCGGCATCGGCCAGCGATTGGATGAAGGCGTTGATCACCCTGCTCCCCAGGGGCTGCAGGCACGCATTGAGGATGGCGGCGTTCTCGCGTTCGAGCAGGCCCACCCGGCCGATTTGCTCCGACAGGGTCACGCGCACCCCAGGCAACTCTTCACTGAGAATGGCCGCCGCCCGCTGTTCCATGGCCGCGTTGATCGGGGAAAAGACGGCGGAGACGGCCACGCCGTTGATCCCGCGCGCTCGGATTTTGCCTGCGATCTGCCGAATCTCCGCCTCATCCAGGGGCGAGATTTCGCGTCCATCAAACTCGTAGCCCCCGTGGGCCATAAACCAGCAGTTACCCACTGATTCACGCAGATCCTCCGGCCAATCCACCATGGGGGGAAGCGACTGCGCAGCGGGGAGGCACAGGCGAACCGCGGCCACCGGGGCAAGGTCGCGCCGCTGCACCACCGCGTTGGTGAACTGCGTCGTCCCGATCATAACCGCGCCGATTTGGTCGGCGGCTACTTTGGCCTTGGCCAGGAGTTCATGGAGCGCGGCGGTGACTCCGGAGGTTATGTCTTCCGAATTGTTCATCTTGATCCATTCAACCACGCGCGTATCGTCCATGACCACGGCGTCGGTGTTGGTTCCACCGACGTCGATCCCGATTCTCAGCACGGCTACTCTCCTTCTTCCAGTACTCTGCTATTGAGCTTTTCTTCCAGGAAGCACCTAACGTCAACGCCAGCGTTTCGATAGAGCGGCGGTGGCCGCACCCAGCATTGGTCCATGACGTAGGGGCAGCGGGGTGTGAACGCGCAGCCCATATCGGGCTCCGGGGTGGGCCGGCCCGCACCCGGCACCGTGGAGGGGACACGCGGCTGCAGTGCCTCCTCCTCCTCCGTGATCACGGGAACGGCCGAAATAAGCAGTTGCGTATAGGGGTGCCGGGGCTGGGCGAATACGGTGCCGATCGGCCCGGTTTCCCGCACCCGGCCCTGGTAGAGCACTACCACGCGGTCGGCGATGGTCCGCACCAGGCTGATGTCGTGCGTGATAAAGAGATACGATAGGCCCAGCCTTCCCTTGAGTTCGAGCAAGAGGTCCACCATCTTCGCCTGCACCGACACGTCGAGGGCCGAAGTCGGCTCATCGAGGATAAGCAA
>JAICHN010000449.1 GCA_025924845.1 Chloroflexota bacterium
CTTCCTCCGTGCCGGCGATCGGGTGTCGGTGAAACCACATGCCTCGCCCGTATTTCACGCCATCCAATACCTTTTGGGCAATCTCGACCGGCGTTACTTGACCGAGTTGCGGGCACTCCATGGCCTGCAGGCCTATCCAAGTCGCACCAAGGATCCCGATCCGGTGGACTTTTCGACCGGATCGGTCGGGTTGGGCGCGGTCGCCCCCAATTTCGCGGCGCTGGTTGGTCGTTACGTCGAAGGCCGGTATGGTCAAACTTCGACGGAACGTCCACGCTTTGTGTCGGTGGTCGGGGACGCCGAACTTGATGAAGGGTCAATCTGGGAGGCGGTTGGCGAACCGGCCCTGGGGGGGATCGACAACGTGCTATGGGTAGTCGATCTCAATCGACAGAGTCTCGACCGCGTAGTGCCCGAGATTCGTACTCCCAAGCTTCAGGCCATGTTCAAGGCCCATGGATGGCATGTCGTGGAGGCCAAATACGGTCAGGCCCTGCAACGAGCGTTTGCCCTGCCGCAAGGGGAGTTGTTCCGCCATGCCGTGGACGCGATGCCCAATCCGGCCTATCAGAGAATGTTGCGCGCGCCAAGCATCGAGTTGCGCGACAGGCTATGCGTGGATCATCCACAGGCGGCGGCGCTGCGCGCCTTCCTGAGCCAGTGGACGGATGATGACCTCGCCCACCTCATCCGAAACCTTGGCGGCCATGACCTGATCACGCTGCGCCATGCCTTTGCCGAAAGCACGGTTGCCGGCGCGCCCACCGTGGTGTTTGCCTATACAATCAAGGGATGGGGCCTTCCCATGGAAGGCGATCCGGCGAACCACTCGGCGCTGCTCAGTCAACGGCAGATCGACACCTTGCGCGAGGCCGAAGGAATCGCCGCTGAAGATCCGTTTCCGCGCTTTGACCCGGAGAGCGCCGAGGGAAGACTGTGTGCCGACGCCGCGCTACGGCTGAAGTCGGAGTCCCCCACGGCTCTAGAGCCTGCCGCTACGCCGCCCATGGTGCCGGACGAATTGGGACATGCCTATCACGGCTCCCTCACCACTCAGGGTGCTCTGGGCCAGGTCCTGGTCGGCCTCGCTCGCGAGTTTCCGGCCGTGGCGGAACGCGTGGTCACGGCGAGTCCTGACGTTGCGACCTCGACCAATCTCGGCGGCTGGATCAATCGAGTCGGGGTGTGGGCGGGCGACCGGCGCCGTGACTACTTTGACGATGCCGGGCCGCGCGCCCAGAACTGGGTGGAAGCGGCGAGCGGGCGGCACATTGAACTGGGCATTTCGGAGAACAACCTGTGCCTCTTGCTCGGTCAGCTCGGCCTGTCCAGTGAGTTGCACGGCGAACTGCTGTTCCCGATCGGCACCCTCTACGACCCGTTCGTGGCCCGGGGGCTGGATGCACTGATCTATGGCGTCTACTGCGGCGGACGGTTTATCATCGTCGGCACTCCGTCCGGGGTCACTCTCAGCCCCGAAGGGGGCGCTCACCAATCGACCATTACCCCCTCGATCGGTCTCGCCATGCCGGGGCTGGTCGCGTACGAACCGTGTTTCGCTCAGGAGCTGGAGTGGATTCTGCTCGATAGCCTCCGTGGCCTGGCGGATCGGACGCACGGCCAGGCGGTGTATTTGCGCTTGAGCACCAGATCCGTGGACCAGGGATTATTCCCGATCCCCGAGGACCCGATCGCCCGTGAGGCGCTCCGGAAGGCGATCCTGGCCGGGGCCTATCGGCTGATCGATCGGACAGGCTCACCCGACTACACGCCGGGGGAAAACGTCGCACAGATATTCGCCTGCGGGGCAGTGATCCCGGAGGCCCTCGCGGCCAGTCACGAACTTATGCGCGAGGGCGTGCAGGCGAACGTGATTAACGTCACCAGCGCCGATCGGCTATTTAGGGGCTACCAGGAAAGCCTGGTTCGCGCCTTGCACGGCCCCGGCTTCCCAAATCCCGGCCCGCTGGCCGCGGTGGTGCCGGAGGCGGAGCGCTCGTGCCCGATTGTAACCGTGCTCGATGGTCACCCTCATGCCCTTGCCTGGGTGGGCGGCGCCCTCGGCGCGCGGGTGCTCCCCCTCGGTGTGACTCGATTCGGCGAGTCGGGCACGCAACCCGAATTGTATGAGGCGTGCTCGATTGATAAGGCATCCATCGTAGAAGCGGTCCTCCTGGCGATGGATCGCTAAATTAGGTGCTCAGGTGGATTGCATAAGGACCACCGGGCTACCGCCAATCACGTAGTCTTTGGGATTGGCCGGGTTGGTGTTATCGGTTGACGGGGCCAGCGTAAACCGATAATGGCCGTGCTTGGCGGTGACGGTGTCACCTTCACCAAACTTGTTGAAGGCCACGGCCTGTTGGGTTACGGCGGGAATGCTCACGCGGCGTGGCTTTGGATTCTGGTTCCAGGTAACGGTCAACACTATGCCGGGTTTATAGAGGGTCACCACGTACACGCCGGTCCTCTTGTTGAACTTGATTTTGCCGCCCTTAACGCCGTTGAAAAGGGCGGTTGCCGCCTGAAATGCATAGAACTCCGGGCGTGTAGTATGGTCATTGCGCAGCAGGCCAAACGGCTCTCCCCCCGCCGTGAAGTCCGTGCCGTCCACCATGCGGTTCACCTCAATGCGGCTCACGTTTAGGGCCAGAGCGAGGGCAAAGGCTTCAATGAGGTACGATGCCTGGTCCTGCAAGGTGCCGAAGTAGCCTGATCGCGCGTACTTCCGCACCGGATCGTTATAGGGGAGGGCATTGGTTTCCGAAACCCACAATGGTTTGTGAATGCCGTAGCCTGCCATGAGCTTATTGTAGAGCGCGATCACGGTCTGGTAGTCACGCGGTCGGCTATACAGATGCAGATTGGCGGCGTCAAAGTAGTCGTCATGCGCCGCGGCCTGGGGATCACGCGACAAGTCCTGCATGAGATGGGCAAAAAAGGAACCGTGGTCATACCAATAAGGATCGCCGTAGAGCACGATGCGCGCCTTAGGGTTCACGGACTTTGCCGCGAGATAGGCCACCTTCACCAGCTGAGCATAATCAGCGACTGTGCCGTCCCAGGTATACCATGGCCCACTGGGAATGCTTACCTCGTTCCAGAGGATCCAGTCGTTAATCCGCCCCTTGTAGTGCCGTACAATCAGCTTCACGAAATGCGCCCAGTAATTGTTGGGATCGGTGTATGGGAGGTATAGGCCCCTGGGAATGGAGTTCCCGTGCGCCGAGGGGACCTGCGCGGCCCAATCAGGAGTATTGATCAAAAGGCCCACTACCTGGCGTCCGGCGGCAATCTCACTGTTGATCTGACGGTCGCGCCCCGTGGCCCAGAGGTTGTAGGAATTGGGACCATTTGGTTGGATGCTCTTCCACCAGAAGGTATAGCGCTCCCAGCCCACGCCAATCTGCGTGGCTTGGGCTGAGGCCTGGTACGCCTGGACTACCCCGAACCGCGGATCGGGCTTTGCGGGGCGTACGGCATGCATCGCCTCCGTAGAAGACGGTGACAGCAGTCCGGGACAGGCGCACGCGGAGAGGAAGAGCACGCAGGCCATGGTAAGGCGACTGGAAGGGCCGAAGACGGCCCCTAGCCACATCGCAGATCTCCGCTTCGAATTGCCTGGCTAAGCGCTTCAATATCAGGGGATAGGCTGCGGTCAGCGGTGAGCGTGGGGACAAGAGTTCGTACCTGTTCCACCAGAGCCTCGATACGCGGACTGCTGCGCAGCGGCCGGCGGCTTTCGATTGCTTGCGACGCGCAGAGCAATTCGATGGCGATAGCCCGCGTCGCGTTCTGCAAAATCCGTCTCGCCTTCCAGGCAGCAGTGGCGCCCATACTCACAAAATCCTCGACCCCGGCCGAGGTTGGTATTGAATCCACCGACGCCGGATGAGCCAGTACCCGATTCTCCGCCACCAGAGCCGCCGCGACATACTGAGCAATCATCATGCCGGATTGCAGGCCGGGACTCCCCGTAAGGAACATGGGCAGGGCTGCCTCGCCCTCCCATGTACTGACCAAAGAATAGGTTCGGCGCTCGCTGAATGCCGCCAGCGAGGTCAGGGCAATTGCCAGGTAGTCCAGCGCGAGTGCGAGAGGCTGACCATGAAAATTACCGCCCGAGAGGACTTCGTCCTCGTCCGCGAAGCACAACGGATTATCGGTGACGGATCCGAGCTCGCGTTCCACCACCCCGCGTACATGGACCAGCGCATCACGAACGGCGCCAATCACCTGAGGGATACAGCGAAGCGTGTAGGGATCCTGGACCCGGGCGCACCCCGTATGGCTGCCGCGTATTTCGCTGTCTTCCAGCCACTCACACAGATGCGCTGCCGTGGCGGCCTGACCTGGCTGCGGGC
>JAICHN010000450.1 GCA_025924845.1 Chloroflexota bacterium
ACCCTGGAATAGCGGGTGTGAAGTGGTTACTTGCGTTTGGGTTCCCACCTCGCCGCTCGTTGGCGCCGACTGAGCCGGTACGTGGCGCGAGTGAAGCCACGGAGGCTCCGAGACCATGCGGATGGGCGACTCACAGGTCAGGATTGGTCCTCAGCGCCCTGGCGCGGCAATGTGGAGATGTCCTGCCCCGTGCGCTCGGCATCCTTGACGGCGCCCAACCTCCGAAAGATTGCCAACGCCTCCTCCAGCCGTTCGCGCGCCGGCCCGTGTTCGCCCAGCGCCATGTGCAGCCGGCCAAAGACATGAAGAAGACGCGCTTCCGTGTAGGGATAATAGGGCATTTGACGCGCCAGAACCAGGCCCTCGTCCAGGATCTGCTGAGCCTCCCGCGCCCGTCCCTGTCGCATCCGCACCAGGGCCTGCACGTGTAGTGCCTCCGCCAGGAGATAGCGCATGTGTGCCTGTCGTGCGCGGCTGACACCCTGATTAGCCAGATCGTCGGCGCCTTCGATGTCGCCCAAGGTCAGAATCGCCCGCGCCAGCACCGGGAGCAGTTCTGTGACCGCCGGTTCCACCATGGCGGGACGGTCCAGCAGCGGCAGCAGACGATCTCGGGCGGCCTCCGGACGTCCATCCAGCAGATCGCACTCTGCAAGCCGCTGCTGGGATACCCGCAACGCATGGAGGTTGCCTATACGTGCGGCGGCCGCGGCACCCTCCTCGAGATGCTCAAACGCCTCGGTCCAATGTCCTTCCAGCATGCGGAGATGGCCGGCTGCCAATAAACAGTAGGTCAGGGCCCATGAGGCGTTGACCCGGCGGCTCAAGTCGAGCGCGCGCTCAATGGAGACTCGCGCCTGGTCCCAGTTGCCGGCGGCTATGGCACCGAGGCTCAACTCCTCAAGGGCAAAGGCCATATACACCGGGTTGCCGTACCGCTCCGCGACTGCCAGAGCCCGCTCGGTCTGCCGCGCGGCTTCAGCCTCATCGCGCTCCCTATAACCTTCGGCGATCATCAGGAGCGCGTGGATCAACGTCTGCATGTCGCCGGCGGCCTCGGCCACCGCACCTGCTCTCTCGAACGCCGACAACGACTCGTGACGACCCCACAGGCTATCGAGAGCCTCGGCGCGCCATAGTTCCGCCTGTGCCCGGATTCGCTCATCTCCCATTGCGCCGGCCAGCTCGATGGCGCGCTCTGCTGCTTCGAGTTGTGAAGTATATTGGCCTACGTTTAAAAGGAGCCACGCCATGGTCGTGTGGAGCAGCGCTAATGCAGGCGAGGGGCCGTTCTTCTCCAGTTGCCGCAGAAGCGGCTTGACTCGTGCCATGCCCTGCTCAGGGGTGCCCCTGTCTCCGAGCACCTGCCCGATCTGTGCCGTAACACGTCCCAAGCATTCCAGATCGCCGGAAACCTTGTGAGTCTCCGCCGCCCCCTCCAGCACCACCAACGCCTCGTCATAGAGGGCGCGAGTACGCAGCGCACCGGCTAACTTCTCCCGGATGCGCGCTGCCTCGGACAGGTGCCCCAGTTCATCAAGGCGCCGCACGGCTTTCTGGTAGTATTCCACCGCTGCCGCCAATCCACCCTGCGCGGCTGCCCGATCGCCTGCCCGCTCCAGGTAGGGTAGTGCCTTATCCTGCTCCTCGCTCCTGTCGTAGTGATAGGCAAGAAGTTCGACCGGCAGCTCACCCATCCCCTGTTCCAGTGCCTCGGCCACGTGGCGATGGAGTATCATGCGGCGCGCCGGGCCCAGATCGCTTTCCACTACCTCGCGAATCACATCATGGACAAACTGATACCTACCATCGCTCATCTCTTCCAAAAGGCGCCCCTCGCACGCCACGTCGAGCCCTCGCAGCACCGCTGCTTCCGGTTGAAGCGTCGTGGTAACGAGGAGTTTGAGCGACATCATTCGGCCAATTACCGCTGCCGCACCCAGCATCTCACCGGCACCCTCCCCCAGTGCCGCCACGCGTTGGCGAATGCTCTGCGCCACGTCCCAGGGCACGCCGGCTCCGCTCCCAGGCTCCGCTACGCCCAACTCGATATCCTGCGCACAACTGACCAGGAAGAAGGGTACTCCGCCGGCACGCTCCAGCGCCCGTGCCCGCATCCTATAGTCCACTGCCGGCGCCGTGTTCCCCATCAGCCCTTCAAGTAACCGTGCCGCCTCTTCCCTGTTTAATGGCCTGAGCAGACGCCGGACGGCTAACCCCGCGTGCACCAGGTCCGCCAAGGTTTCCGACAGGGGGTGCTCGGGCCGCACCTCGGTGTCGCGATAAGCGCCGATGATCCGGAGGGGGATCTCCCCTGCCGCCCGCACAAAGGCATGCAGCAGGTCCAGAGCATCCTGCCCCGCCCACTGCAGGTCGTCCAGCACCAGCACCGTCCCTGCCGGTCCGGCGATGTTGCTCAGGAACCGCACCGCGGCGTCCACCATCAAGCGCCGCTCGTGCTCCGCCGGCACGGTCCAATTCGGCAACGCTTCGATCGGCCCCTCGGCCAGTTCGGGTAAGAGGCGCACCAACCAGGCGCAGCCTCGGAGTTGTGCCCGCGCATCGACTCCGGACAGGCCGCGTAGGTACCGCTGCAGCGCCTCCAACACCGGCGCATAGGGCTCCTGTCCACCTTGCCGTGAACACCCGCCCTCCAACACGCACAGGCCCTGAGCCGCCGCTCGCGGAATGGCCGCCTGCAGCAGACGGGTCTTGCCAATTCCTGGTTCCCCCGCCAGCAACAATAGCGGTGGCCCCTCCCCGCTCACGTGCCGCTCCAGCAAGGCCATCTCCCGCTGCCGGCCCACAAATGGGCGCGCCATCTCCCTGCTACTCATCCCCAGGCCCGGTGAGCCACGCGATGCAGGGGATCGCACCCGTCCTGCCGCGGCCATGAAGGATTCCCGATCGGTCCCCTCTAAGCCCAGCGCGTCGGCCAGGAGGATCACCGTGTCCTTGTGCGGGGTATGGCTGACCCCACGCTCGATATCGCTCATTGAGCGTGGGCTGATCCCGGCCCGCTCAGCCAGCTCCGCCTGGGTCAGGCCGGCGGCCCGCCGAGCGCGACGCAATAGGGTTCCCAGGGTGTGGCTCTGTCCGATTGCCATCACCTATCCCTTTGCAGGCCGCTCATCACCCGCACGTATGCCGGCCCGGCAATTGTCGCCATCATAGCAGATCGGCAACCGTCCATCTCCGCGTACGAGGCTGACCTCAGCCAGGCTAATCGACTGGGACCGTGTGGCTGCTCTCGCGCTGATGCGCCGGCGCCGCCTCTGCCATTTCCTCCAGCTATTCCGCATGAAAATCCATGGGTTTTGCCTGTCCCGCGCAAGCGTCAGGGTCCAGACTAGGACGCACGGTGCCCGGCAAGGAAGGAAAGGATGAGAGGTAAGAGCCCGAACGCCCGGTGCCACGCAGGTCAACCCACATTGTGGGTTAACTCAGAGGAAGGGAAGGATCCATGCGGCTTGGGAAATCTCTGGCTACCATACTGCCCATCGTACTGGGCTGCCTCGCGGTCCCAACCGTCGAGGCCAAGCAGTCCGCCCCGTCCGTGGTATATACCGTAACCACGACGCTCAGCGGATTAGCGCATCATCCAGCAAACTGGGTTGGGCACAGGGTACTGGTGCGAGGCAGGCTCTTGGGCTGTCCCTACCGGCTACCAGGGCCGTCCGCCTCCTGGCGGCCGGAGCTCGCCGACCCCGTGGCGGCGGATCAGATGTTGCCTGTGCAGATCCACTGGGTACAGGCACGTCCCATGTCTTCGGCGGATCGGCCGGTATCGGGGGCGCAGGTGGTTCGGTGGGGCGCAGTCAGCGACTATCGAGTCCAGTTGCAGGCCGTAGCCCCCGCGCTCCCGACCTGCGTCACCCAATACGAGGGGCTCTTGATGGATGCCGTACCCTGACAGTCTCTCAATCCGCGGTTGACCACCTCTATAGTGAAACCCATATTTCGCCGGCCCAGCCTATTACCGTCATTGGGCCAACGACCGTCTCCGATTGGATCCTCCGATCTGCCGGCCGTTGACCTGGTCGCGGGTAGAATCCGTGGGCGCAAAGCGACGCGGCGCGTTCCAGGCGATCAGCGTGCAGACCTATGCAACGGGGCGGTTTGGCTGCGTTCACCCGATACGCGTGCCGCCGGCACACTGGTGTCCGGTACCGCCTCGAGTTGTTGCCACGTCAGGTTTGGAAGTCGCACCTTAATTCAGCGAATC
This sequence comes from Chloroflexota bacterium, assembly GCA_025924845.1. The sequence goes on from JAICHN010000450.1 coordinate 4,226, forward strand.
CAGGCCGACGGCAGGCCCTCTACACGCCTCAAACTCAGGGAGAGAAACGGCTCGGTGGTCGTTCAATGCACAAACGGACCACGAGAGCGGACGGAGCTGTCGGGAGCATAGCGCACCGCGGACACCGCC
>JAICHN010000451.1 GCA_025924845.1 Chloroflexota bacterium
GGCGTTACGCGGTACGCGGTGATCGCCGAGCACGTAGCGGATGCTGATCCCGCGCTCGCGGGCCAGTGCCTCCAGCTCGTCCCGGAACAGCAGGTCGCCGGCCTCCTCGGCACGGTAGATGAGCACCACGTCGCCCCGCGGTTCTTCCAGGAGGGCGCGAATGGGCGTGATACCCACGCCGCCCGCGATCAGTGCGACGCGGTCGCATGTTCGGGCATCTTCGGTAAATGAGCCGAATGGTCCCTCGGCCAGCACGAAGGTGCCGGGCTTGACGCCGGTGAGGGCGTTGCTGAAGTCGCCCAGATCCTTGATCGTGATACGAAACGACCGGCCGTCCGGGGCGGCCGACAATGAGAAGGGGTGAGCCTCACGCCAGCGATCGCGGTCCAGGAACCGCCAACTGAACCATTGGCCCGGCCGTGCGTTTAGCCAGTCAAGATGGTGCCCTCTGATGCGCAGCGATACCACGCCGGGCCCTTCAGGCGTCACCTCGGCCACGCGCATGCGGTGCCATAGGAAGCCGATCGCGGGCTGGAGCACGCGGAACAGGAACACGATCTGGAGGGTGACCACGTAGAGCGCCGTCCAGAACGCCGCCGCGAGCGGATTGCTCATGAACTCGTTCCCAGTCGGTATTTGGTGGAACCAGGCCAGGAAGATGCCGAGGTAGGCGGTCAGGTGGACGACATACCAGGTCTCGTAGCGCAGCTTGCGCCGTACGATGAACAGCGAGGAGACCGCGACCGCGATCAGCAGCAGCGTGCCGAGCAGTGCGGGCACCATGTCCGGCCAGGATGTCAGGAACTGCTCGGCCTGGACAAGGATGGAGATCTTGCTCTGCAGGGCATAACCGGCGGTGATGGTCGCTACGTGCGCCAGGATCAGGAGCAGGCTCATTTTGCCGTTCAGACGGTGCCGCTTCATCAGTGTGTCGAAGCCCACCGCCCATTGCAGGAACGGCAACCGGGCCAGGAGGAGCACCTGCAGCAGGAGCAAGTAGGCGGCGAACAGACCGGTGATGCGGCCGGCGCTGATCAGCAGGGTGGTAGTGTCGTGGACGCCGGTCACGCCGCCGCCCTTCAACCAGAGCCCGGCGATGACGGCGGCGGTGCCGTAGAACAGCACCCGCACGCTCCAGGTGGCCGCGTTCTTGAGATCCCTGCCGCCGTGTTGCACCGCCCGGGTCGCGGGACCGGCTGGGCGGACGGCCATCCGCGTTGGCCCCTGGAGCGGCGTCGCGCCGTGCCGCGCCGCCGGCCTCGGCATGGGCCGATTTCGGCCGGCGGCAAGTTCGTTTTGCATTAGTGTAGTTCCCTTCGATGTTCAGGTACCCCTGCCCGCACTGAAGTAGCCGGGGAGGCGCGACGTCCAGGCTGGATCGGCCGCGCCCATGGCGAAGGCAGCCGCGGCGTACGCGTCGGCCGTCGCCAGGTCCGGCCCGACCACGGTCACGGACAGCACGCCGGAAGGTGGGCTGCCGGTATAGGGGGCGATGATGATCGGCATTCCCACGATATGCTCGATGTGGAAGCCCGCGGAGCGGGCGCGAGGAGCAGCGATATCCATGGGGCTAGGCCGGCTTCGCCTGGTGCAGCGCCGCCAGGAGCGACTGGTAGAATGCCTCACTGGTCATGGTGGCGCCGGAGATGCCATAGATCTTCTTGATGTTGGCGACGGTCTTCGCCTGAAGCACCTCCTTGCGCAGCATGGGGATCGCCTGGCTGTTGATAAAGGCCGAGCGCGGGCGCTCGGTCGGTGCCGTGGCGGAAAGGTTCGTCACCACTTTGCCCTTCACCACGATCGTCACCTGGACCGGCCCCCACTCCATATTCTCGCTCGGGCCGACGTACTTGTGAGTGGTAGCGGTCGTCTTCGCGGCGGCCGGCGTGGCGGCAATCGAGGCGCCGGCCGGGAAGATGGCGGCGCCGCCGGCAAGCAGGGCGATCGAGATCGGCTTGCGCATGATCTTCTCCTTATTCTTATACATGGCTGATACTCCGGGTAGCCGGAGCGCGACAGATCAGCTGGTCGCCGGTTCCGCTCCAGGACGTCCCGCGCCGCCGTAGGTCCGCCCGCACGCCATACCGGAGTGCCTGGGAGGCCGGCACCACGAACCGGAACCGCGGCAGCGGCGCTGCCGTGGCCGGAGACCGCAAGGTTACTCGCCTGATGCACGGCACAATTTCAGGATAGGGGACGAATCTAAGAGCGCCGCTAGAGCGCGCTAAGAGCAGGGTAAGTGCCGGCTAAGAATTTGCTCAGAGCGGTTCGGACCCGCTACGCACACTTCGCCGCGTCGGCGCATGTCGGTTGGGTGTGGTACGGGCCGGCGGCGCGACGCTCTTGTGCCGCCGCGCTATGCTGGGATTGTGGCTCCGAGCGCAGGCGCCAACTCGGGAAGGCGGGTTTCGACCGTGAGTGAATACCAGTATTACGAGTTTCGGGCGGTTGACCGGCCCCTGGCCAAGGATGAAGTGGCCGGCCTACGCGCAATCTCCAGTCGTGCCACGATCACGCCGACGCGGTTCGTCAATGTCTACAGCTACGGTGACTTCCGGGGCGATCCCGCCGCGCTAATGGAGACGTACTTCGATATCTTCGTCTATTTAGCAAATTGGGGGACGCGCCAGTTCATGCTGCGGTTGCCCCGGCACCTGCTCGATCCCGCGGTGGCCATGCGCTACTGCATCGAGGGGGGCGTCGAGGCGCGCGAGGCCGGCGACTTCGTGATCCTCGATTACCGGTCGGAGGATGAGGGCGGCGGCTGGATCGACGACAACGAAGGCGCGGAATGGACGACCGCGCTCCTCCCCGTGCGCGCCGCGCTCGCCGCGGGCGATCTCCGTCCACTGTACCTGGGCTGGCTCTCCTGCCTCTGGTACTACGAGGTGGACGACGAGACGGACGACGAGGAGGGGGCGGCCCAGTACGAAGAGATCGACCTGGAGACCGTGGAGCCGCCCGTTCCCCCTGGCCTTCGTACCTTGCCGGAGGAGTTGGAGGCCCTGGCACGCTTCCTGCACTTAGACGAGGATCTGATCGCAGCCGCGGCCCAGGGCAGTGCCGATCTCGATGTGGCCGGCACGTCGCGCGAGGCCTTCGCTCGGTGGATCGGCAGTCTTGCGGAGTCCGAGAAAGATGCGCTGTTGCTCCGCCTGCCGGCGGATGGCGATGCCGCGTTGCAAGCCGATCTGTTACAGCGATTCCGACGGGCGACGGCGCCGGACGAGGCGCCCGCCGGTCGCCGTACCATCAGGCAACTCCTCGCGACGGCCAGGCAGCGTGCGGAGGAACGCCAACGCCGCGAGGCGGAACACGCGACGCGGGAACATGCCCGCAAGCAACGTGAGGCGGCGGCGGCGCGATCGCAACACCTCGACCGGCTGGCGGGGCAGGAGCCTGCGATCCGCCAACAGGTCGAGGCGCTGATCGCCGGCAAGCGCCCAACGGACTACGACCAGGCGGTTACGCTGCTGGAGGATCTGCGCGACCTCGCCGCGCGCGCCGGCCAGACCGCCGCCTTCGCCGCCCATGTGGACGAGGAGCTACGGGCCGAGCATGCCCGCAAGCCAAGCTTCATCCAGCGGCTCGACCGCGCCAAGTTCTGAGTACCGGCTACCGCGCGATCTCCCAAATGTGGCCGCCCGGATCGCGGAAGCTGGCGGTCCGCACGCCCCACGGCCGATCCATCGGGCCGTTGAGCAACTCCACGCCGCGTCCGGCCAACTCCGCGCACATCGCATCCACGTCATCCACCTGGATGGTAAGTACGAGGCGGGACCCCGCCTCGCGGCTTGCCGGCACGGCAGGCTCGATCAGTTCCGGCGCCGCCGTGATCGCCAGCAGATTGATCAGGGTGCTCCCGAAGCTGAACACGGCGGAGTTGTCGTCCTCGAACACGACCGGCAGACCGAAAACCTCCTGGTAGAATCGCTTCGCGGCGTCCACATCCTCGACGAACAGAGTGATAGCGCTAATACCCTTCGGCCACGCACCGGCCTCCGCGCCGTTTTCCGGAGTTACCGCCATAATGGACCTCCTCGTCTAGATGCTGTAAATCTGGATGGACAGGGCGCGGGCGCGCGCTCTCACGATCAAGGTGACGATGTTTTCACTGCGAAGCAACAAACTGCTACACCTTCGCCCTACGTTCTTATCAGCAGCTTGAGGGTAGTGATGCCGAACGGCTCCATCGTTACAGCGAACATCTGTCCGTCCCGCGAGTCTGTGCTGAGTAGCTCCTCTTCCTCTTCCAACAGGTTGCAGGATCGGACGGCTTCTATGTTGCCGGCACGCAGCCGGATCCGCGCCTCCGTCTTGCGGCCGGCGA
>JAICHN010000452.1 GCA_025924845.1 Chloroflexota bacterium
GGGTACTGAAAGAGCGCTACGATCAGGTCCGTAACTTGCCCCAGCACCGCATCAGATCATTCGACCCGTGGTAGGGTACTGAAAGCTGGCGGATCGCCCGGTCCCGTTCCGCCCCCACCGGCATCAGATCATTCGACCCGTGGTAGGGCGCGGAGCGGTACCATAGGCGCATGTGGATGGAGTGCTCTCATAGCGTGGGATGATCTCGTACATTGCCTTGGTCCTGGCAAGCGCGGGGCGGCGCTACGTCTGGCCATCGTGTTGGCGGCGGCGCTTGGCGTGGTCGGCATGCTGCCTGCCGGCGGAACTCCGCCGCCGGCTCGCTCCGCCGCTCTCGTTCCTACCTCTGTAGTTGAACGTCCCCGCATGGGCAGTGTCGCCCCCGCCGGCAGGGCCGCGGTTCGACCCGGTACCCGCCATGCGATCAAGACGGTCTTCTTGATTGTGATGGAGAATCAGAACGGGTCGAGTATTGTCGGCGATGCGGCGGCGCCCTATATCAATTCCGTACTCCTTCCGAAGGCGTCGTATGCCACGCGGTACTTCAATCCACCCGATATCCATCCCAGTTTGCCGAATTATCTCTGGCTGGAGGCGGGCACCAGTTTCGGGATCACCAATGACGGCGATCCAAGCGTGAATCACCAACGCACCGGCGCGCATTTGGTCGATCTGCTCTCCCGCGCCGGCATCGCGTGGAAGGCGTACGAGGAAGGGATCAGCGGGACCACCTGTCCCCTGACCAACGCCTATCCCTATGCCGCGAGGCACAATCCTTTCGTCTACTTCGACGACGTTACCGGCAACGGCAATCCGCATTCCCCGACCTGCATCGCCCACGAGCGGCCCTATTCCGAGTTTGCAAAGGATCTGCGGCGGAATACGACTGCCCGCTACAACTTCATCACTCCGGACCTCTGTCACGACATGCATGACTCCTGCGCGCCGACCTTCAATCAAATCAAGCAAGGTGATTCCTGGCTCGCGCACGCGGTGCCACCAATTCTCAACTCCCGTGCCTATAAAACGGGCGGCGTGCTCTTTATCGCCTGGGACGAAGCCGAACACGGTGATGGTCCTATCCCCCTGCTGGTCCTCTCACCCTATGCCAAGGGGCACGGTTACCGCGGAAACGACCCCTACACCCATAGCTCGCTGCTGGGCACGCTGGAGGAGATTTTCGGCGTCTCACCCTTGCTCGGCGACGCGGCCCATGCGTCCTCGTTGCGCGATCTCTTCACCTCCTATCCCTGAGTGGTGCATGGGCCGCGTGCGGTGCTGTCCCGGCGGAGCTTCGATTGCGCCGGGCACAACTCCTTGGCAGTCCCACTATTGGGTGGACAGCGTCTTGTACCCATCCATTGGTGGGTTTGGCGCGCTTGCCTTTACCGATCCGTCTTGCTGTCGAAGCGGGATACCGATGCCAGGGCACTGTGGATCGAAGTGATCCTACTAATTTGGAATAATCTATTGACAATTTGTGATGTGATGGTGATAATCGTTGTATCAATCGGTGCGGATGCGCCGGCAAACCGTTTGCTTTAGGTGAGAGGAATGAGCCGGTATGGCCAACGAGGAACAAACACGGATCTTGCAGATGGTGGCCGGCGGCCAGATCTCGCCCGCCGAGGCGAGCGACCACCAGGCCGCCCTCACCCCGGTCCCCGCCCCCCCAAAGCCGTCGCCAATCTCCACTCCGGCCCTCACCTTTTCTTCTCGCCCAAGTTCGTCCCGCTGCCTGACCATTCAGGTACTGGAAGGGGAACATTCCAAGGTCAATGTTCGCATTCCACTCGCCCTGGCCCGTGCCGCCGAACGATTCCTGCCCCGCCAGGCCCAGCAGTATCTCCGCGAACAGGGGATCGAGATTAGCGAGATGTTGGAGGGAGTACAGGGTAATGAGGACTCCACCACCCTGCTTGAGGTCGAGGACGAGGATAAGCGCGTACGCATCGCGATCGAGTAGGAAGGAGAGCACCATGCCCGGCAAAACAATGACTAAATCCGCCTATCGCTCGCGGACCCGCTCGCCTCCACCGTGCAGCCTGACCGGTCGGCCGCCCAACCCGACCGGTCGGCCTCTTTTCACGATCTCCGCCGCGACGTGGGCGGCGCCGCGACCAGCGTATCGCCATCCAGCATGGTTTGTAGCAGCTTGCCGCCGCGAACGCATCTCGGGGACCCTCTGGGTGCTCACTGCCAGGCGCATGCGTTCGCGGGACCATCCCCTATCATGCACATGTAATCCCCTATACAGCAGAGCCTCACGCGCCGGTGTATGATGCCGGCAACCCACCTGGTTCGCGAAGGAGCATGGATGGCGGATGAGGCTGAGGATCTAAGAGCAGGACCGGCGAACACCGCGCCGACCCCGCTCTTGCGCAATCGGGACTATATGCTGCTGTGGTTCGGCCAGTTGGTCTCCTCCCTGGGCGGCGGCGTGTCCGGGATGGCTTTCCCGCTGCTCATTCTGGCCATGACCGGCTCCCCGGCCTCGGCGGGATTCGCCGGTCTCTTGCGCAGCCTACCCTACCTCATTCTCAGCCTCCCGGCCGGGGCGCTGATTGACCGCTGGGATCGGAAGCGCGTCATGATCCTCTGCGACACCATTCGCGCCTTGAACGCGGCGAGCATCCCCATCGCCTTCGCGGGCGGGCACCTCAGCCTGCTCCAGTTGTATATCAACACGACGATCGAGGGTATCTGTTACGTCTTCTTCAATCTCGCCGAGACGGCATGCTTGCCGCGCGTGGTGGCCAGGGAGCAGATACCGGCGGCCTCCGCCCAGAATCAGGCGGGTGAAATAACCTCTACGTTGGTTGCCCCTCCCCTGGGCGGCGCCCTGTTCCAGATTGCCCGCACCGTACCCTTCCTGATCGATGCAATCTCCTACGCCGGATCGGTCGGATCGCTGTTCCTGATCCGCGCTAGGTTCCAGGCTGAGCGCACGGCGGCGCCCCGCGCGTTGCGGACCGAAATTGCCGAGGGGGTAGCCTGGCTGTGGAAGCAGCCGCTGATCCGTTTCATCGCTTTTGTGACGGGCGGCCTGAACTTTACCACTGCGGGCATGGACCTACTGATGATCGTGATCGCGCGCCAACAACATGCGCCGGCGGCGGCGATCGGCCTGATCTTCTCAATCGGCGGGCTGGGCGGCCTGGGGGGCGCCCTGATCGCCCCGCGCATCCAACGGCGCTTCAGCTTCGGCGCCGTGATCATTGCCACCATGTGGGTCCAGGCCGCGGCATTCCCTCTGTTTGCGGTGGCGCCAAATGTCATCTGTCTGGGATTGGTTGCCGCTGCGTTGTTCGTCTGCGGCCCGATCTATAACGCCGTGCAGTTCGGCTACCGCATGATGTTGATTCCGGACGAACTGCAAGGGCGCGTCAACAGCGCGTTCCGTCTGCTTGCCTTCGGCTTCCAGCCGGTCGGTGTGGCGCTATGCGGCGTCATGTTGCAGGCGTTCGGCGCCGATACCACGGTGCTCGCCTTCGCCGCCGTCACACTTGGGCTGGCCGTGCTGACCACGGTAAATACGCACGTGCGCCGCGCCCCCAGGCTCGCCGCCGCGCGGGCCGGCTGAAGGGATCCGCCGCGCTCGTGACTGCCACGCCGCCCTCAGTCCCCCCGCGCCCCTGGTGGAAGCGCCTGTTGAGCGTGGCCGCCATGGACCTCCGCCCCTTGCGCCGACACCGCGACTTTCGCTTGCTGTTCATCGGCAAGAGCATCTCGTTTTTCGGCGGCATGATGACCTACGTCGCCCTGCCCTATCAGACCTATCGACTCTCCGGCTCGACCCTCGCCGTTGGTCTCCTCGGCCTTACGGAACTGGTGCCTCTCTTGCTGTTCGCCTTCGTGGGCGGGGCGCTGGCGGACGCCGTCGACCGCAAGTGGATGGTCCGCCTGACCGAATTGCTGATCGCCGTGGCCACCGGCGCCTTGCTGGTCAATGCACTCCTGCCCCATCCCGCGCTGTGGGCTATTTACGCCGTCGCGGCGGCGATGTCTGGTCTTGATGCGTTACAGCGGCCGTCGCTCGACGCAATGATGCCGCGCCTGGTGGATCGGGACGAACTGACCGCCGCCGCCGCGCTCAATTCGGTTGGTTCCGGCCTGGGTCAGGTAGTGGGGCCGGCGGTGGGCGGCATCCTGATCGCGGCAGTGGGCCTGCCGGGCGCCTACCTGATCGGTCTGCTCACCTTCGGCGCCACCTTGACCGCTCTAACACTGATGAAGGCGTCGCCGCCGCCCGCGGATGCCGAGCGGCCCAGCATCCGCCGCGTGGTGGAGGGCATCCGCTACGCGCGCGGCCGGCCGGAACTGATCGGCA
>JAICHN010000453.1 GCA_025924845.1 Chloroflexota bacterium
AAGCACTGCAGTTCGGCCAGATATACAGTGCGCCCGGGCGTTGGTTGTTCGCCGCTGCGCGACTCGGCGTTGGTCATCGGCTTCGCTACCTCCATAGCACATGGGTGTAGCAAAGCCGATGCCACCAGCGCTAAACGTTAGCTCCTCGAGGCACTGCGAGCGGCCCCAACGCCGAGTTTCTTTCGAACCAGAAGTCTCTAGCGGCGGCCGCACCCCGTTCGGTCTCACCGCCGTCGCGTGCTTCGCGTCGCGCTTCCTGCTGTCGCTTGCGAAGAAGTGAATGCATCACCCACAGGTCGGGCAGGCAATATTCGGGATTCATCTTTTTGCTCCAGGCTCCAGGTGGTCTCAGGCAGCTTTGACGGTTCGAAACCAGGTGAGGCATTCCGCGAGTCTGGCCAATCGACACGACCAGGCGCGGCGGGTCGCCGGGCGGCGGGCGCGCAGCGCCTCGTCAACCAGACGGTCGTGCGCAGCCTCTGCCAGACGAGCTTGCCGGTGTTCGCGGACCAGGTCCGGATACAGGCTGAGATTGAGGTTGATCACAGGACGTCCTCCACGAAGTAGCGCGTGACACTGGCGAGAGCCACACCACTGACGAGAATCGAGACGAACAGCGGCGCGAGGTCCAGGCTGGGGACGAATAGAAAGGGTGGTGCGACGATCATCGAATCACCTCCGTTGGCATGGCTTCACACTAGGTCGTGGTGGAGGGCGGTTCAGTGGGGGCCGCGACAATGCGCATGTCAGCGCGCTTACTGTTTCGACGTGTATGCGGAGCTCAGCCGCGCGAGCCGTATTCCCAGTCCTGCACACGCCGCGCTTCCAGAAAGCCGCCACACGTGCGACACGAACGAGCGGTCGGAATATGCAGCGACTCGTGTGCTCGGCCGCACAGTAGACAGCACATCCGCCCGAAGGGCTCGGCTGCGCGCTGGCGCGGAGTGGAGTACGTGATGCGTCGTGACATCAGACGTGACCTTCCGGATTTATCTGGAATGGCCCCAGACTAGGCTCGGTCCACGTAAAGGACCGTTGGCCGGACTACAGCAGCAGTGTGAGCAAGCCGACTGCCGGGTACCGCGGGCTCCGCGGTTGGGTTCGCCGGCGGAACTAGAACAAATATACATCTAATCGGCAAAGACCCCTTGAGATACTAGATTATTTGTTCTAGTATTGCCTGGCGAGCACATCAGTACGAGAAAGTAAGGAGAGACCTACAGTGGCTATTGTGCAACGAGACCTGAACTATCTGCCGGCCTTGCGCAGGCCGGCGCGCCGGCATTGGGCGCGCGCGAGCACCATCGCGACGCCGGCGCTGCTCATCGCGGCCGTCTTCACGGTATATCTCCTGATCAATACCGTGCTGGCCTGGGCTTCGGTCAAAATGGACGACCTTCGCTACGGCTATCCCCGCACCTTTTCGACCGACGGCTATATCGGCTATAAGGAACAAACCGGCATCCCGACCCACTTCACGGTGATCAATGATCACCGCCAGGTCCTGATCATGATCATGCCGGGAGGTGATCCCAGCCATGTGCTGGTGATCAAGGGTCCCTACCTCTTTGGACCGGGCGAGGAATTCAGTCCCGCCACGCTCGACCTCACCGATAGCAATCACGACCACTACCCCGACCTCCGCCTGCACGTGGCGGGTCAGACTCTGGTCTATCTAAACAATCCCCAACGGCAGACCTTCCGTCTGGCGCCGCCGTCCGGGACGGTGAACCGATGATCGCCGTTTCGCCGCGCCCCCTGCTCGATGTGCAGAGTGCCTTGCAAGGCGACATCCTCCCCTACCACGGGGCGCGAAAACCTCGACGATTCGCGACAGCCCGTGCGCGTTTGCTCGCGGGCTCCGCCTTGCTGATCGCCCTGGCCGCTACCCAGGTCGTCCGCCAACCCAGCGATCTGGCGAGCGCGTACGATGCGAGCGGCGCCACCGTGCAGGCCGCGGAGGTAGTCACGCCGGTTGACCCGACGCCGGCCCGAACGCTGATCGTAGGTGGGAAGCAGCACTCGCCCCTGGTAGTACGCGAACCCAACGCCGCGCCGGCCGTCGGCCAACCCGTCGCGGACCAGCCGGTGGGGCACTTATTGCCGCCCGCTACCGGCGCCGAACTGGCGGGCGGCCCTACGATCAGTCCGGCCCAGATCAACGCGGTGCTGGCCCGCTACGGGTCGCCCATGGCGGGTGACGGTCAGGCCCTCTACGACCTGGGCGTGAAGTACGGGATCGATCCCGCCTATTGCCTGGCCTTTTTCGTCCACGAAAGCGGGGCGGGTACGCAGGGCGAGGCGGTGCTCACCCACAATCTGGGCAATATTCGGTCTATCGCGGGCTACCCCAGCATGGACGGCTACCGCTATTTCGACACCTGGCTGGAAGGGGCCGAGGCGTGGTATCAATTGATCGCCGACCTCTATATCAAACAATGGAAACTGGCCACGGTCGATCAGATCATCCCGGTTTACGCGCCCTCGGCGGACAGCAACGATCCCGCCGCCTATATCAACGATGTGGAGCAGTTGGTGGCCGGTTGGCGGGAACAATGAGTAGGCAGTCCCTTGTCCTTCAGCGCTCACTGGGTTATACCTCAGAGGCGCGACAAAGAGAGAGGGCGTACCTTGCCGATTACCATCCCCATGCATACGATAGCGCGAATCCTTGGCCGACATGGTCTGGGGCGGTCCAGTGTCGAGGCGCTGCCGGGCGGGCAGATCAATGCCAGCTACTTGGTGGATGGGCAGTACGTGCTGCGTGTCAACCTGCGTCCCGACGAGCATGGGAAGTTGGATCGCGAGCAGCGCGTGCTCGCCATGTTGCGCGACGTGGTATCCGTGCCGCGAACCATCGCCTACGAGGGCAGCAGCAGGCTGATTCCTCATGAGTACGTGATTCAGACCTATGTACCCGGCGAAAGCCTGCTGGCTCGTTGGGACGCGGCGGACGCGGCGGAGCGGACGGGCTATCTCGATGAACTGGCGGTGTTGATGCGGCGAATGCATGGGATCCGCCTGGACGGCTTCGGCGATCCCACCCGGCCTCGGCAGGGCGACACCTGGGCGACGATCCACGCGCGCCGCTCGGCCCACGCCTTGCAGGCGGCGCGGGATGCCGCCAACGCGGAGGCCAGTCTGCTCGATCAGGCGGAACGGGCCCTCACCCACGATAGTACGGCCCTGCTCGGCGGCTATCCCAGCCTCACGCACGGCGACCTCCATTTTGGGAACATTCACGTGCAACACGGGCGAATCAGCGGCCTGCTGGACTTCGAGCGGGCCTGGGCGGCGGCGCCTGACTGGGAGTTGGACCAGATCCTCCGTTTTGTCCACTACCCCCGTCTTTTCGCCGTGGCGGGCCTGGGCGAGGATGCGGTAGTGGGGGAAGGGCTGGAGGAGGTGATTCCCGCGTTGCGGCGCGGCTACCCCGATCTGTTCCGCGCGCCGAGCCTGGCGGCACGCCTGCGCGTTTACGCGCTGGAATACGAGTTGCGCGCCCTGGCTTCGATCCGCAAGCGGCACGACAACAATCCGGAGGCGCTGATCGCGGTGACGGAGCGCCTCGAGTACACGCTGTCCCCGGCCTTTCCCGCCCTGTAGCTACCGATCCGTTGGTCAGGGCTGTCCCTCACGGTTGTGGTCGAGGCCCCTATTTCGGATCCAAGAAGCCGGAAGGTGATTCTGTTGGCGAAATCGCCTGGGAGCGCGAGCGTCTCGCTCGCGCTCCCAGTTAGGTCAACATGGGATCGACTTCGCATACAGTATCAATTGTGAGGCGCACCCGACGGTCAGAGACAGCAGGAAGGCCGGCGAGAGTGCCGGCCTTCCTGGTATCGTTCCGTGATCCAGCGCCGCCTACATGTTGGCGCCCTTCACCACCACGGCCCACCAGTAGCCGCCGCCGGCAAACAAGCCCTCGCCGTACAAGTCGCCCGAATCCTTGTCCTTGATGAAGGAATAGAGGGGAAGGCCGTCATAGGTCAATTGCTGTGAGCCGTCTTTGCGCATGGCCACGCCGAAGGTACCGGGGATGCCCTTCATGGTCTTGGGAACGGTCATACCCATCGGTACGATGGTGGGCGGCCAGAACTTGGCGCACGTCGCGTAGCAGGTGCTCGTATTCTTCTTGTCGGGGGTGAAGACATACTGAGCCAGTCCCTTGGCGTTGACCAGGAGCTTACCCTCCACGGTCTTCACCAGAGGGGCACCGGCAGAGGTCTTACTGCCGGCAGAGGCGCCCGCGACCCCGGAGGCCACCAACAGGGGAACGGCGAACAGCGAGATCAGTCGTGCGGGAGAGCGCATGAGATACCTCCATACG
>JAICHN010000454.1 GCA_025924845.1 Chloroflexota bacterium
AGAACATGGGGATGTTCATGGACGACGCCTCGCACGCCGCCGACTGGTTCTACTGGTTGCTGGGCCGTCCGGTCAGCGTGATCGCCGAGATCGCTAACGTGGTGACTAACGTGGCCCCGGACGACAATGGGGCGGCAATCTATCGATTTGGCCGCGGCGAGATGGGCCTGCTGCTCAATAGCTCGACCCAACTGGCGGCGGAAGCTACCACGGAGATCTATGGCGACCGGGGAACCATCATCCAGAATTATGGCGATGCGCCGTCGTCGGTCTTGCCGCGGCCGGCCGACAGCGCCGCGCTCAAGATATTCCGCGAAGGCGCCGCCGATTGGGAGGTCTTTGACTTCCCGAACCATACGCCGCAAGGGGCGCGAATTCGGGCCGTGCCCCGCCAGGTAGTGGACTTCCTGCACGGTCGACGCGGCCCACTGGCGACCGCGGCGGATGGACGCGTCTGCATCGAAATGATCTTGGGAGCTTACGAAGCGGCGCGGAGCGGTTGCCGGTTCAATTTCCCGCCGACCGAGCGGGCGGGATAGCCGCCGATGCCACATACCATTCGGCCCAACATCGTGATCATGGCGATCGACAGTCTGCGCGCCGATCATCTGGGCTGCTACGGCTATCACTTGAACACGGCGCCCGCGATCGACGCGCTGGCCCGCGACAGCGTGGTGTTTGACCGCGCCTTCGCGACGGGCATCCCCACCATGCCGTCCTTTACCACCATGTACACCGGATCCCATCCCTATCGGCACGGCATTGTGTCGCATGCGGGCAGGCGCCGGCTTTCCCCCTCAATCCTGACCTTGCCGCAAGTACTGCGCGAGCACGGCTACCTCACGGCGGCCTGCGACAACCTGGTGGCGCAGGGCGATGGGCGCGGTGATTGGTTCGCGCGCGGCTATGACCACTACGCCGGGTTCATCTACAAGCCCTTCAGCAATCAAAGCGGTTGGATCACCGACCGGGCGCGCCAATTCATCGAAACGAGCGCCGCGACGCGGCACGAGCAACCGCTGTTTCTCTTTCTGCACTACTGGGATCCGCACAGTCCCTATGGCCCACGCCCGCCCTATGATTCACTGCACTATCACCCCGACTCAGACGCGCCGGCCATGCGCGATGTGGTCTCGATCGCCCCCGAGTATTACACGGCGTTTCTGGGCGATATGCATCTGCGGCGTCCCGACGACTACGCCTACGTGATGGCACAGTATGACGGCGAAATCAGCCAGGTCGATGTGCAGGTGGGGCGGATGACGGCGGCGCTCAAGGAATGGGGTATGTGGGAGAACACCATCGTGGTGCTGCTCTCCGACCACGGCGAAGCCTTCGGCGAGGGCGGCCTCTATTTTGACCATCATGGGCTGTATGACGCGGTGACGCGGGTGGCTTTGATAATCAGGACGCCAAATCAAGAGCCGAGGCGGATCAAGGCGTTGGTCTCCACTGAGGATCTGCTGCCGACCTTATGCGAACTGGCCGGCGTGCCGGCGCCGAGTGAGATAACCGGGAGGAGCCTGCAATCCCTGGTGCAGGGGATAGTGCCGCGCGGGCGCCATCAACTGGTGCTTGCCGAATCGTCGCGCCAGGCCTCGCTGGCCCTGCGCACCGAGCGTTGGAAACTGATCGTGCCGATCGTGGCCGATGCGGCCGGCGCGCCGTTGCCGGACGTCTATGGTCGACCGCGCCGGCCCGATCCGCTGCTGTTCGACCTGGACCGCGATAGGGAGGAGCGGCACGATCTGAGCCGCGAACAGCCCGAGATGGTGGCTGAGCTCGGCCGGGAGCTGGAGCGTTGGCGCACGACGACTGCCGCGGCGACCGGCGAGCCGGACCCGATCCAGGCGCAGGGCCTCAGCTTGGAGTATGACTACTTCATGGCGCGCTTACGCGCCCGAACCGCATGATGTTTAGGTCAAACTGCAGTAGCCTCACCCAGGAAGGAGGAGCGTGATGCTGAAGGCCGGCGTGATCGGCATGGGCCCGATCGGCACCATTCATGCGGGTGTCTATGCCCGTTGCGAGGGCGCCCAGCTTGTCGCGGTGTGTGATCGGAGTGAGGAGCGCGCCAAAAAGGGGGGCGAGCGATTCGGTGTGCCGTGGTACCTCCAGGCCGAGGCGATGCTGGAGCGGCACGGGCCGGATCTCTGCAGCGTAGCCACCGGCGGCTTTGAATACGCGAGCGACCACTACGAACCCACGATCCAGGCGCTGCAGGCCGGGGCCCATGTGTTGTGCGAGAAGCCCATTTCAAATGACCTTGGCCGGGCCATGGAGATGGTGGAGACGGCGCGCCGGCTCGACCGCTGCCTGGCGATCGACCTCAATCACCGCTTCACGCCGGCGGCACGGGCGGCCAAGCGTTGGCAAAACGACGGCCTCCTGGGCGATCTGCTGTTCGTTAACATGGCGCTCTGGATCGGCAAGTTCGGACCGCTCGATTCGGAATACTATCACCTGAAGGCGCTGAATCCGCATAGCGTCGATATCATGCGCTACTTCGGTGGGGACGTGGAAAAGGTCCACTGCTTCGCTATGAAAGCGCCCGGCCGCACGATCTGGAGCACGGCATCGATCAATATGGCGTTCCGCGGCGGCGCGGTGGGACATCTGACCAGCTCGTACGACATCGAGCGCGGGCATCCGATGGAGCGCTGCGAGGTGGCCGGCACGAGGGGGCGGCTGGTGATCGAGGACATGTGGCGCGAAGCGACCCTCTATCCGGCGGGGAACCTGGAAAAGCGCGTCTTCACCAACCCCGTTTTCGGTGGCTTCAAAGATTTCGAGGATACCTTCCGCGACCGCATTACTTCGTTCGTGCGCGAGGTAGCCGAAGGCGTATCGCCGGGGGAGATCGATGGAAACGGCGCACAGGGTCTGGCGGCCACACGGGTGATACACGCCGCGATCCAATCGCTGAAGACCGGACTACCGGTCAGGGTGGATGACGTCACGGAGTAGAAGAGAGACAGCAATGGCTTTGAAGGTCGGCATCGTGGGAATGGGCGGGATCGGCACTACGCACGCTCGCTGCTATACGGATGACAGCCTTGCCGAACTGGCGGCGGTATGCGACGTGATTGAGGAGAAGGCGGATCAAGCGGCCGAGAAGTGGGGCGTGCCCGCGCACTACAGCGTAGCGGAGATGCTGGCGGCTCATCCGGACCTGGATATCGTCGACATAACGACCAGCGGCTACGAAAACGGCAGCTGGCACTACGTGCCGGCCATGGAGGCGCTGGCGGCCGGGAAGCACGTGCTGGTGGAGAAGCCGATCTCCAACGAGATCGGCGAAGCGCGTGAGATGGTGCGGTTCGCGGCGCAGGAGGATCTGTATCTGGGCTGTAACCTCAACCACTACTTCACGGAGCCGGCGGAAACGGCGATGCGCTACATCAAGGAAGGCAAGATCGGCGAGCATGTCTACTGCCTGCACAAAATCGGCTTCAACGGCGGCGACGTGAGCTACGCCGGGCCAGGGACGGCGCGTTGGCGGCGCCCCTACTCTCACGTCAAGGCGTTCCTGGCCCATCCGTTCAGTGTGATGCGCTACTTCAACGGGAACATTACCCACGTGCAGGCATTCATGACCAAGCCGGGGATTCGGAAGAGCGCTGAGGATCTGATGCTCTCGATCAATTCGATTCATGTCCAGTTCGAGGACGGCTGCGTGGGCTACCTGCTCTCGCAGCGCGGTGACGCCGTGTTCGGGCTGGGCGGCTGGTGGAGCTTCGAAATGGCGGGCACCAAGGGCACCTTCTGCATTGAGAACTGCGTGGAGAAGCTGCATTACTGGCCGGCTGACGGCAAAGTGATGATGGGCTCGGCAACGCCCGAGACGCTGAACACGGGCATTACCGATTTCGGCGCCACCTTCCCCCGGCGAATCCATGCCTTCCTGGAAGACATTACCAACGGCGTGCCCAAGGATTATTTACGGGCATCGGGTCGCGATGCCCTGGCCACTCTTGAATACACGTTCGCGGCGATCGAGTCCTACGAGCAAGGGGGCGCCCTGGTCCGGCCGCACCCGCTGCCGCCGCTGCATGGCGCGCCGGGCTACCTATAGAACAATTTCCCATAGAGGCTTGACACGGGTGCATACGGCCCCTATACTTGCGCTAATCCGGATTAGTAATACGGATAAGTAGCATCAACGGAGGGAACACCGCCATGTCCGCTCCGGCCAAACGCCCTACCAGTCGTGACGTAGCGCGTTTAGCCGGCGTTTCGCAGACCACCGTGTCGCTGATCATCAATAGCGTGCCCAGCGCGGCCATCACGCCCGAAACCCGTGCCCGCGTGCTTGCGGCCATC
>JAICHN010000455.1 GCA_025924845.1 Chloroflexota bacterium
AAGTGCCGCGTATTTTCCGAGATGACGTACTGGACCGCGCCGGCCTTCGCCGCCGCCCAAATTGGATGATCGTCCCGATCGAGAAAGCCCACCCAAACCGCTGGCGAGGGGGGCGTGGGGGCAACAACTTCAAACGTACTGATCAGCAAGTTCATCATTGCCTTCGCGGAGATGCTGCATCTTCGCCAGTTGGCAGCCGAGACATCCAGATCCCGCTCGATCCATTTCCACGTCAGCACGCGAACCAACTCAGCCGTAATCCACGGCGACCAAACCGCGGTGAATGCCCCAATCCGCGCATTTTGTTGCAGATCCGCGCGCAAGTCGCCTTTGACAAGGGAACTCGTATCAATCACGGCGCGAACAGAGGCAGCGGCTGGTGCCTTCATGTCTAGGTTGATCCCGGCTCAGTTGAATCGACTCCATCCACTTCCCATGGAAGCCTGCCGGGACGGCCCGCCTCAAGCGCATTGAGTTCCTCTTCGGTCAAGCCGGCCGGCACGTTCAGCGTTTCCACATCGGCGAAAATCCGATCGGATGCTTGGATACTTTTCACGCGCGAACCATGCTGGATCCGCTCCAATTCCGACATTGGGATCATCATGCGATTGCCGTGACGTTCAGTTCGTAGACCTTCCAGACGAACCAGCACCTTCAGTGTGTTAATGGAGCGGATGCCCAAGAACTCCGCTGCCTGGGTGGTAGTGAGTAGGCGCTCCGGCGCCAATGCGGCAAGGGCCTGATCCAATTTTTGCACCACGTCCACATCACCCCGTGCTTCCGCCAATGATCTGGCCGCGCGAATATCCTCGCGGACTTCGACGAGCATTGCCTTCATCCTCCTCCCGAACCTGACCTGCGATGGCGACCCTGGTCTACTGCTACAGGATGCATCTATTTGCAATATCCGTCAATTGGAACAATCTTCTATGGCCGCTCTAAATAATCTGCCCCTGGGCAATGGCCGTTATGTCACGCAGAGTCATGCGTGGCGGCATGGACAGCATATAAAGCACCAACTCGGCCACATCGTCTGAGCTGAGCCCCCGATGGGCGGCTAAACCGGCCGCCAACTCGGCCGGATCGGTGACGCCCCAGATCTCGTTCAGCACGATCGCGGGCGAGATGGTGGCCACTCGGATGCCCTGCGGCGCCACCTCGCGGCGCAGGATGTTCACCAGGGTATGCACGCCATGCTTACTCGCGCTGTAGACGGCCTCGTTGTCGATCTCGCGGTGGCCGGAGATCGAGGAGGTGACCAGAATATCCCCTGACCGTTGCGCGATCATGTGCGGCAACACCGCCTTGATGCAGCGCAGAACACCGATCAGGTTCGTGTCGATCTGAGCGATCAGGCGCTCGACATCCACATCGGCAATCGCCCCCTGCACGAACTGCCCGGCGTTGGCGAAGAGGATATCGATCCGGCCAAACCGGGCCAGGGTCCGCTCGATCAAATGGTGTACATCGGCGGCAAGAGTCACATCGGTGGGTACGGCCAGTATACGATCCTCGCCCAGCGAGGCGACCAGGCTCTCCAGGCGGTCGGCCCGCCGTCCCGCCGCCGCCACATACACCCCGCGAGCGGCCAGGGTACGCGCCGTCGCCTCGCCGATCCCGGAACCCGCGCCGGTAATGATCGCTACTTTGCCCGCCAAATCCTGCATTTCCATCGATCTCTCTCCAACTTCGTTTGTCTTACAGAGCATAAGGCCGGCTTCGCGGACCCGCGCCCCTAAACCGAAGCCACGACGAAATCTTCAGGCCACGACCACAGCCCGGGTACCGGGTACCCGTTAAGTGTGGTGTTGCCGACCAGGGGATCGCGGTCCCCGGCCCGCGGTTTCCACCTTGGCTTTACTTTAGCACGCGCCCTCGACCACAAACGCGAGGCGCACCCCCTCCGGCCAAGGTATTGACATTCATCGATGGGTTGTGCCATACTACGCCCATGGCTACTCAACTCTCCACTCTACCGCACTCCGTTCGCCAACGCGGCGAGCCCTGTTGCGCCGCCATTCAGGCGCCCAGCCTGTCGTCAGGCCGAGCCGATAGTCTGGCCGGGACGCTTGGCGCCCTGGCCGATCCTACCCGTCTGCGTATCCTCGACTTGCTGGTCCAGCAGGAGGAGCCGCTGTGCGTCTGTGATATCACGCCCCGCTTTCCGCAGAACCAGCCCACGATCAGCCACCACTTACGGCTGCTCCGCCAGGCCGGGCTGATTGATTGTCGGAAGCAAGGAATCTGGGCCTTCTATTTCGCCACTCCAAACGGAAGGAGGTGTCTGGCGACCGTTAACGAACTGCCGTGAATCCCCTTTTTTGCGTTAATCAATCGATAACCTTCGATGAGGAGTAGACGATGACCACGAATACCACCACCCCTATCGCCGAGACCATCGTTGAACGCGTACGCGAGCGCTATGCGGGCGCCGCGCTCAGTGTGCAATCCGGCGCTGGCTGCTGTGGCTCCGGCTGTTGCGATACGGTAACCGGCGGTCTCTACGACGCGGTACAAACGGCGGAGCTGCCCGAGGACGCCGTGCTTGCCTCCCTGGGCTGTGGAAATCCGACTGCCCTGATCGACTTACGGCCGGGGCAGACCGTGCTGGATCTCGGTTCAGGCGGCGGCATCGACGTGCTGCTCAGCGCCCGGCGGGTCGGTCCCGAGGGCTTCGTGTTCGGGCTGGATATGACCGACGAGATGCTGGCCCTGGCCCAGGCGAACAAAGAAAAGGCGGGCGCCCGCAATGTGGCTTTCCTCAAGGGGCGGATCGAAGAGATCCCGCTCCCCAATCGTTCGGTGGACGTAGTGATCAGTAACTGCGTGATCAATCTGGCGGCTGATAAGGGTCAGGTCCTGCGCGAGGCGTTCCGCGTTCTACGGCCCGGTGGGCGCTTCGCCGTATCCGACGTGGTTGCCGATGGGCCGATTCCCGAGACCCTACGGCGGAACATGGAGGCTTGGGTGGGCTGCCTGGCTGGGGCACTGCCCATCGATACCTACACTGATCTCCTGGTGAAGGCCGGTTTCACGGAGATCGGCGTGGAGATTACCCGCCGCTATACCGTCGCCGAGGCCGGCCTGGATCCGGCCACGCTTCCCGCCGACTGGCGAGAGGGCGACGGCAAGCTGGCGAGCGCCTTCGTACGTGCCGCCAAGCCGCTCGTCTCAGCCGTTCAAGCGGTGACCGAAGAGTCGGCCGATGCCTGTTGCGACTCCGGCTGCTGCCAATGAACACGACCACCCGTCCCGCTCGCGCGGCCGACGCGCCCGCCATCGCCCGCATCTACAGCCAGGGCATCGCCGAGCGGGCCGCTACGTTCGAGACGGAGCCACGCGACGCGGACCAGATCCTCGCTGCACTGGCTGAACGGGGCGATCGCTTTCCGACTATGGTCGCCGAGCGGGACGGTGTGATAGCGGCAGCGGCATGGGCCGGTCTCTACCGGTCCCGTCCCTGCTACGCGGGGATTGCGGAGTTCTCGGTTTACGCCGATCGCGCCGTTCGCCATACCGGGGTGGGCCGTGCCGCCCTGGTCGCCTTAATCGCGGAGTGCGAAAGGCGCGGCTTCTGGAAGCTGGTCTCGCGGGTCTTTCCCGAGAACACGGCCAGCCGCGCCCTTTGCGCCCGCCTGGGCTTCCGCGAAGTGGGTCTCTACCGGCGCCACGCTCAGTTGGACGGGGTGTGGCGCGACGTGGTGATTGTGGAGCTACTGCTTGGTCCGGCGAAATGAGGATGAACGGATGCGACGTGAGGTTCCCTCGCGTCGCATCCGTTCATCCTTGGCTGGTGAAGCGCGGCTTTAGATATCGTCCAGAGCCTGCGCGACGAGCACTTGATCGAACAGGGCGGCCAGGGTCTCGGAGTCGGCGGCGGCGATCCGCGCCTCCAGGCTCGGCGGAATGGCGTCAAAGCGCCGCGCTACGGCGCGACGCAACAGAGCACGACGTTCCTCGATCCGCCCTTGCTCGATGCCTTGCTCGCGTCCTTGCTCCAGGCTCTCCACCAACTGTTGTTGCCACACTTGAGTACTCATCAAGTCCTCCACCAGGCGGTCCAGTAGATCCTGCCCCTCATAATGATACGCCAACGAGAGGATGGCGCCTATCACCCGCGGCCGGTCGGCCGGGGGCAGCACCTCGGCCAACCGCAAACCCTCGCGCGCCACGGTCTCCGTGTCCCGGCGATGGCGCATCAGGAGCAGAAGATATAAATCCAGCCGATCCTGTTCGGACCAGACGGCGCCCGCCACGCGCAGACCGTGCAGGCGGCGCAGTACGGTGTCCCCATCCTGGGTGCCGATCAACACGTAG
>JAICHN010000456.1 GCA_025924845.1 Chloroflexota bacterium
GTAGGCGCCGAGAGTGATTGGATAGAGGATCTTGAGCGCGATTGCCACCCCAGCCACCGAACACGATACCAGCTTCGACCAGCGGTGCGTGAATACTATCCGCACCCTCTCGATCGACGCGGTCACCAAGGCCAACTCCGGCCATCCCGGACTGCCGTTGGGGGCCGCACCCATGGCGTACGTGCTGTGGACCCGCTTTTACAAGCACTCGCCAACCAATCCCAAATGGTACGATCGAGATCGCTTCATCCTCTCGGCCGGGCACGGCTCAATGCTGCTCTACAGCTTGCTGTACCTGACCGGCTACGATCTCTCGCTCGACGACCTCCAGCACTTCCGCCAGTGGAAAAGCAAGACGCCTGGGCACCCGGAGTACGGCGTCACCCCCGGCGTGGATGCCACGACCGGCCCGCTTGGTCAGGGCTTTGCCAACGCTGTGGGCATGGCGATCGCCGAGGCGCATCTGGCCGCGACCTATAACCGCCCCGGCTATGAGATCGTCAACCACCACACCTATATGCTGTGCTCGGACGGCGACCTCATGGAGGGCATCTCGTCCGAGGCCGCTTCCATGGCCGCGCATATGCGCCTGCACAAATTGATTGCCCTCTACGACGACAACAGCATTTCGCTGGACGGCCCGACCTCGCTGACCTTCGATCAAGAGGACGTAAGCCTTCGCTTCGAGGGACACGGCTGGAACGTGCTCTTCGTGGAGGATGGTAATGATCTGGAGGCCATCGACGGCGCCATTCGCGAGGCTCAAAGTCAGCAACAGAAGCCCACGCTGATCCGCGTCAAGACCCACATCGGGTTCGGCAGCCCCAAGCAAGACACCAGCAAAGTGCATGGCAGCGCCCTCTCGCCGGCCGAAGTGATCCAGACCAAGCACACCCTGGGCTGGCCCAGCGAGGAACCTTTCTGGGTGCCCGAGGACGCCCTCGCGCTCTTTCGCGAGGCGGTCGATCAGGGGAAAGCCAGGGAGCGGCAGTGGAACGACCTCTTCGCTGCCTACCGTAAGGAGCACCCTGAAGCCGCCGCTCAGTGGGAGGCGGCGCAGAAGGGCGAGTTGCCCCAGGGTTGGGACAGCGATATCCCCGTCTTCGGCCCCAACGATGCACAGGCGACCCGCCAGGCCAGCGGCAAGGTGCTCAACGCCGTCGCGCCCAAGTTGACTGGTCTGATCGGCGGGTCCGCCGATCTGTCAGGCTCGACCGAGACCGACCTCAAGGGCATGGGAGTCTTCGGCTACGGCAACTACCAGGGCCGGAATATCTTCTTCGGAGTGCGCGAGCATGCCATGGGCGCCGCGGTCAACGGCATGACGCTGCACGGTGGGCTGTGGCCTTTCGGCGGCACCTTCCTGATGTTCTTCAGTTACATGATGAATCCGGTGCGCATGGCGGCGCTGATGGATATACCCTCCATCTTTGTCTACACCCACGATGGGATTGGTCTCGGTGAAGACGGCCCGACCCACCAGCAGATCGAAGTACTGGCCGCGATGCGGGCTATCCCGCACCTGTTTGTCTTCCGCCCGGCCGACGCAAATGAGAGCGCCGAGGCCTGGCGCGTGGCGCTGAGCCGCCGAGATGGTCCCAGCGCGCTCTGCTTCACTCGCCAGAAGCTGCCCATCCTGAACCACGACGAAGGACAACCGGTGTCCGACACGCGGAAAGGCGCTTACATACTGGCCCGCGAGCAGGGCAAGAGCACACCCGACCTCATCCTGCTTGGCTCCGGCTCCGAGGTGCAATTGCTGGTCGCGGCGCGCGCTACGCTGCAGGCCGAGGGTATTGCCACGCGCGTGGTCAGCGTCCCCAGCCAGGAGCTATTCCTGCGCCAGCCTCAAGCCTACCAGGATGAGGTGCTACCCCCCTCGGTGCGCGCCCGATTGGCCTGCGAGGCGGCGGCGAGCATTTCGTGGTATCGCTTCACCGGTCTGGACGGCACGGTGGTGGGTCTCGACCACTTCGGTGGTTCGGCCCCTGCCGACGTACTGTTCAAAGAATTCGGGTTTACGGCCGAAAACGTGATCAATCGGGCGAAAGCGCTTCTAAAGCAGTAGAAGGAGGATCGACATGGCCGCCAACACGCTACAACAGATGTTCGAGCACGGTCAGAGTCCCTGGATCGACAATATCACGCGAGGCATGCTCCAGTCCGGTGAGTTGCAGCGCCTGATCGACCTGGGTATCGTGGGCCTCACCTCGAACCCTACCATCTTCCAGAAGGCCATCGGTAGCGGCACCGATTACGATGAGGCTTTGCGCGCCCTCGCCCGCGAGGGTAAGAGTGCGGAGGACATTCTCGACAGCCTCGTGCTCGAAGACATTGGCCGTGCCACGGGCGTTCTGCGCCAGGTGTATGACCGTACCAAGGGGGGTGACGGCTTTGCCAGCATCGAGGTGCTGCCCAAGCTGGCACACGATACCGCCAAATCGATCTCGGAAGGTACGCGCTACTTCAGCTCCTTGAACGTGCCGAACCTGATGGTCAAGATTCCGGGCACCCCGGAAGGGGTCCCCGCCATCAAGAAGCTGATCAGCCAGGGCGTGAACGTCAATATCACTCTCCTCTTTTCGCTGGAGAGCTACCGGGCTATCGCGAACGCCTTTATCGAGGGCCTGGAGGAGCGAGTGCAGGCAGGGAAGCCGATCGGTGACATCTCATCGGTGGCATCCTTCTTCGTCAGCCGCGTGGACACCGCCGTGGACGCTCAGTTGGACCAGAAGGCTAAGGATGATCCCAGTCGCGCCGGCCAATATCAGGCGCTCCGCGGCAAGGCGGCCATCGCCAACGCCAAGCTCGCTTATGCCGATGTGTACCTGAAACTGTTCAATGGACCACGCTGGGACAGTCTTGCCGCGAAGGGCGCACGCCGGCAACGGCCTCTTTGGGCGAGCACCAGCACGAAAAATCCCGCGTACCGCGATGTGCTCTATGTCGAGGAATTGATCGGGCCGGATACCGTGGACACCATGCCGCCCGCCACGATTCAGGACTTTCTGGACCACGGCCGGGTGCGTAACTCCCTACAAGAGGATGTGAGCGGGGCGCGTAAGCTCCTGGACCAGCTCAAGGACGTGGGGATCGACATGGATGCCGTTACCAAGAAGCTGCAGGTTGACGGCGTCGCCTCCTTCGCCAAGTCGGTTGACGATCTCCTGGTTACAATTAGCGGCAAGCGGCAAGAACTGCTGGCACACGCGGGCTAGTTCACCGTCCAGCCCAGGACGCGGCGCCGCCGCGTCCTGGGCTTGTAGTACATGACAGTAGGAGGTTACATGCAAATCGCCATGATCGGCCTGGGCCGCATGGGCGGCAACATGGTTACCCGGCTCATTCAAGGCGGCCATCAGGTGGTGGCCTATGACCGCAGCGTGGCTGCCGTGCAAGCATCGGTCGATCACGGCGCGGTGGGCGCCGACTCCCTGGCGGACCTTGTCGCGAAACTCCAGGCGCCGCGCGCGGTATGGGTAATGGTGCCGGCGGGCGGGCCGACCGAGGGCACGATCAACGACCTTGCGGCTCTGCTTTCCCCGGGCGACACCATTATCGACGGCGGCAACTCCAACTGGCACGACAGCATGCGGCGGGCCGCCGAACTGGAAACCAAGGGCTTGCGCTTCGTCGATGCCGGCACGAGCGGCGGAGTGTGGGGCCTTCAGGTCGGCTACTGCCTCATGGCAGGCGGCTCCGACGATGCCATCGCGCATGTAGCACCCGCCTTGATCACTCTGGCCCCCCCCGATGGGTTCAAGCATTGCGGCCCCGCCGGTTCGGGCCACTTCGTCAAGATGGTCCATAATGGGATCGAGTATGGGATGATGCAAGCCTACGCTGAGGGCTTCGACATCATGAAAAGCTCTAAAGTCTTCCCCAACCTTGACCTCCCCGGCATTGCCGAGCTCTGGGGCCACGGGTCGGTGGTGCGTTCCTGGTTGCTGGAGTTGGCGGCCGACGCGCTCAAGAAAGACCCTGGCCTCGATGCGTTGGAGCCCTACGTGGACGATTCTGGGGAGGGCCGTTGGACCGTGCTGGCCGCCATGGATGCCGACGTACCGGCGCCCGTGATCACCCTGTCGCTGTTCGAGCGCTTCCGCTCCCGCCAGGCCAACAGTTTTACCGATCGGATGCTGGCCGCGCTGCGTAATGAGTTTGGCGGCCATGCCGTCAAGAGCGCCCCGACGAAGGACTGATTACGCCCGGCTCGCCGGCGAGCCGGGATGGACTTATTTTTGTCGCTGTTGAGCAGACGGTTAAGAAAAAAGGAGGATTCATATGGCACTATCGA
>JAICHN010000457.1 GCA_025924845.1 Chloroflexota bacterium
GGCGATCAAGGCGCATGGCGGCCTGGCGATCGTGCAGGATCCGGATGAAGCGATCGCCCCAAGCATACCGCGTAGCGCGCTGGCCTACGTCGAGGTTGATTACACGGCGTCGGTAACGGAGATGGGGCCGTTGCTCGGCCGGCTGGCCGCCGAGCGGGCACAGCGAGCGGCGGAGGACAGGATCATGGATACGGAGACGGCGTTCGGCGACGATGAGCCGTTCGGTGTAGTGAGTGATCAAGAGAAGGTGCCGTCAAAGTTCTCCTGCCCCGAGCGCAACGGAGTGCTCTCGGAACTGCGTGAGGGGACTCTGCCGCGGTTCCAGTGTCAGATAGGCCACAACTTCTCGCCTCAGAGCGCGCTCGCTCACCAAACCGCCGCGACGCAACGCGCCCTGTCCAGCGCGCTCACCGTCGTGAACGAGCGCGGCCTCTTGCTCCGACGTCTGGCGCGCAAAGCAGCCGATCGGCGCGATCACCTGGCGACTCGCCGCTTCGAAGCGCAAGCGCGGGCGGTGGAAACCCGCCGGATTCAGATGCGCGAGCTGCTCGGGTCCACGGAAGCGCCGGTAGAAGATATGTCTGATGGAGAACTCATGGAGTCGTTCACGGGCCCAGCCGGAAGGGAGGATATTGGTCGGTGACCAACACCCCGGCGTACCCGATCACGCGGTCGTACCAGCGGATGACGCCCTCTACGAAGTCGAACATTCCTTTTGGGTAATGGCCGGAAAACAGGATGGCGAACCAGGCGAGAATCACGACCACGACCGCAACGATGCCGAGGAAGGCCAGCACGATGTAGTGGGGGATGGCCAGGAACCACTTCACCAGGGGCAGCCAACGGTTCAGGTCGCGAGGAACATCCGGATACGGATAGTCAAGATGCACCGACTGATCCTCGTCGGTGGCGGGATAGCGGTCGTCCATCAGGGCGAGGTAGACGCTCACCCGATTACTAAACCGCAGCAGTTCCAGGTTCCAATCGAACCACCAACGGGGATACTTTTGGCGGAATAGGATCATCAGCAGGGGAGCGAAGGCCAGAAACCCACCTGCTCCCGCCGCCACTGCCGTCGTACGGCCGTTGGACGTCCATTCCCACGTCCCTCCCGACACGGCTCCCAACACGATCAGAATGGGTATCGCCGCGAACAGCCGGAAGAATGTGGTCAGCCGGTCGAGTGGCCGATCCGGGTAGTCCACCGAGAACTGAACCGGGTAGGCAACCGAGGATCGGGCCGCGTAGATTCCCTGGTCCATCACTCATTCCTTTCGCCTCAAATCGCGCACCGAGCCGCGCCGCCCAGGTGCCTCACGGCTAGTATTGCGTCCGGCATTCTTAACGGCATCATCCGTAACGCCCACCCTGGACGGTGAAACGGCTTAGGCCGTGCCGGCGCCGCGCACCGAGGTGTTGGTCGGGCGGAGCAGGCGGCGCGGATAGACCGACCAGGGCTCCGCTGTACGCGTACAGCGGAGCCCTGGTCGGCCTGCATGAGCACCTCAAGAAAAAGACGGGGCGGATCTCAACGATATTCGAGCATACCGCCGGTCGGCCCGTTCGGCATGAAGAATACGCCCTGGGTCTCGGAGAAGACGCCGTGCAGGGTACCGCCTACGGAGAACGTGACTGTCTGCGCCGCCGGATTGCGGCTCACCAGGGTATAGCTGTTGTTGCCAAGTTGGCGATTGTCGACCGAGAACACATAGGTGCCGTTGGCGGAGAAGGTGAATGTAGCAAGGTGAAAAGCGCCGTTGTCGTCGAAGAAATCGGCATTCCAGGTACGGTTGGTGCCGAAGCGAGTCAACAACTGGGCAAGGGTAGGGTCATTGAAGACCGCCGCGTGCGCTGTTAGTTGAGACTGATGCCCGCCGAATGTAATGATGCCGAGGTTCGCGGGAGTCGGCAGGGAAAGGCGTACGGTGAAGGTGCCCCTAAAGGTATACATGGTGAAATCGGAGTTCAAGCCGTTGGCGGCGGAGTAGGTGTGGCTACCGATGGCGAGCCCGACGCTCAGCGTGGCGTGCGGTGGAATAGCGTCGGCCAGTCCTGGGACAACCTGCTGGTTATCGACGGTGAGTGCCACGATGGGATACGACGAGTTGTTGAGGAAATTGGCCGAAAGCAGGACGGTCGCCGCGCCGGCGGAAGCAGGCTGCTGCACGGCGTAGATCGCCGGCAAGAGGATCATCGCGGCAACCGCCAGGGCGCGTCGGGTTGCCCGGGTACGAATATTGGTGAACATGGTGGCGACTCCTTCTGTACTACAGGACTTTCGTGGTAGTGCCGTTTCAGGTGCCGAACGCTCCAGTGCCGGGTCGGTGCATCACCTGCACCGTGTTGATATCCCCGATGAGGGTGTGCTGATGGACGTCCAGGGTGGCATGGGTGGGATCAATCTGCGTGTTGCCGTGAAGCGAAAGATCGATATGGAGATCGGGACAGAACCGCACCGTGGGAGCGCAGGTATTGCGGATGGTCACGTCGATTGGCCTGCCGCAGTACGGAGCGAACTGGATGGTAGCGCTTGTGCCCAGATTGACCGCCCCGTGGTAGGCCTGCATGGCGAAGCGGGTGTACAAGGGACCCACCTTGGTACGCTGCACGGTCTGCCGGGTGACGATTAAGCGGGTTATCGCCGACTGTGGTTTGCTGATCATCCAATCACTGCTGAGCCAGTCACCATCGGGATAGAAACCGCATAGGTTGATACTTGCCATGGCCGCGCGCGGGTGTACTACTTGTATGGCCTGGAGCGCCGGTAGGGGGAGCGCGGTTGCCGCGAGGACGATACCGAGAGTCTTGCGAAGGCGAATACCGCGGATCATGGTCTTACGTTCCTTTCGGTTAGCTCACGCGATTGAAAACATCATAGGTGTCGTAGCTCTGCCGTCCGCTGCCGTCGATGAAATCGATGTGTGTCTTCACTTTGAGCTGTGAATCCCTACTCCACATGGCGAGGTACTTGTTGGCGAAGCTGAAGTGGTAGGTGGCGGTCGCCTGCAGGAAGCTAAACGGGGCCGCGTTTACCGTGCCCCAGAAACAGTCGGTCGGGTGGCACTTGCCCCACACCGCTACCTGCAGCGCCTGATGTTGAGTGGAATAGTAAATGTGTACCTTGGTGATGTTGCGGGTCTGGGTATCTACATTGCGCCAGTAGCCGTCCAGAGCCGGAAGGTCAACGCCGGCGGCGGCTCTGGATACTTGTGGGCTCACTACCTGGGCGAGATGCAGGCTGGATAGAGCGAGGGCGCTCCCGATCAGCAGAGAGGTGGCGGCGGCGCGGATGCGGGTGAAGGTGATCATCGGCGGGTTTCCTTTCTTCTCGGCTTCCTAATTTCCTGTGGCGGTTCGTTCCTGACCACGCCCTCACTCTAGCGGCCGTCCGCCAAAGGGGCGTCAACACAGCGTCAAAGAATCGAGCAATGCCCTATCTCTGGGGCAACCACGCATCGATGCTCGATTGACGATGGATTGGCGTTGGTTCCCGGTGAAGTTGGAAGTTGACGGCAGAGGAGGTTGAGGGAAGCGCTCGTCAGGCGCGAAGCGCGCCGGCAATCTGCTGATTGATCGGTACGGCCCGCTTAAATGTGTCGCGCATCGCTGGATCTCGGAGGCACTGAGCCTGTTCCTCGATCGTCGCGCCGGCCGAGGTCAGCGCCTGTTGCGCCCCAGCATGGTCACCCAGCGCATTACGCACGCGATACAGGGCAAACAGGATCGCTTGCGGCTGGTCGATCCCATGTCCGCCGGCCTTCACGGTTGCCGCTGCCGCTTCGGCTGCCAATCGCGCCGATGCCAGGTTATGCAACGCCACGTACGCGCCGCTCAATTCTGCCTGGGCCGCGGCCGCAAAGCCGGGCTCGCCCAGTTCAAGAAAGCCGTCCACCGCCGACTGCAAGAGATCCCGCGCCGCGACCGCGTCGCCCTGATCCAGGCGTGCCATGCCCTCTTCGCGATCGCACCAGGCAACGCCACGCGGCCAGCCGATGCTCTGACATAAGGTACGCGCCTCGGCGATGCGGCTCAGGGCCGTATGCGGCCTGCCCATGGCACGCTCCGTGCGGGCACAACCAAAGAGACTCTGGGCTACCTTCTGGCCGCTTCCAATCGATCGGGCCAGGGCCAGCGCCTGCTGATAGCTGGCCAGTGCCTCCTCAAGCGGGCCGATCAGGTAGAGAACATCGCCGATGCCGTGATAGCACTCGAGGATCCGCCCTGGGTTCTGGAGATCCTCGAAGATAGCCAGTGCCTCGCGCTGGTAGA
>JAICHN010000458.1 GCA_025924845.1 Chloroflexota bacterium
GGGCCATCCAGTTCGTCAAGGATAACCACCTCGGTGTCCGGCAGCGTCTCCAATTCGTCTATCTCGTCGCCCTCGACGGCTCGATCCGGTTCGGCGGCGGGAGCAGCGTCCTGCTCTCCCTCGGCCTCGATTTCCGGCTCGGATTCCGCCGTATCCAGCACCACGTCATCGGCGGCGGCAAGTGGATCCACCCGTCGCTCGCGTTGCTCCACTTCCACCAGACCGCGCAAACGGACCAGAACATCATTGGTAATGGAAGGTGCAATCCCTGCCGCCTCACCCAGCGCGATTACGGCATGGGCGACTGCCTCATCCTCCTGCTTGAGGAGGCGTAGGAGGTCGTTGATCGCTCGATCCACCCCCTGCTCGCTAAGACGGATTTGGGCGCTTAACTCATCGCGGCACGCACAGGCATGCGGATCCTCTTCCTTCAGCAGTAGCGCAAAGCGCCGCACTGCCTGTTCGAGGACCTGTTCATCCACGCCGATCACCTTGGTCCACGAGGCGGCGGCACGGGTCGCTTCACGGCAGTCATCGCCGGTAAGCTTGATCAGTTTGATTTGGTAGGCCAGGCTCGCTTGGGCGCGATCCACTTCGCGGTCGCCCAGCTTCATGGCTACGGCGAACTCGACCTCTTCCTTGCCCTTGAGCAGACGCACCCGACCAATTTCGCGCAGATACATGCGTACCGGGTCGTCGATATTGCCTATATCGTCTTCGGCTATAACCTCGGTCTCATCATCCAGGCCGGGATCCAACTCAGTCCTGCCACGTCCTGAATCGACGCGCGCCAAAGGTGGACGGAGGATGGTGGTGGTCTGCTCGCTGTCCTGGATCACGCGAATACCTTCTTCCTCCAGCTCGGAGACAACGTCGCCCAGCGGTTCATCCTCATTACTCAGTATGCCACGCAATTCCTTAAGGTGGGTCTGGGCGACGAACCCGCGCGTGCGGGCTGCCCGCTTGAATTGCTCAAGATTATTTGAGGTACCTGGGCCATTGTCTTGCCCCATGACCATGTCTCTCAGTATCGGCGTTATTTGTCCCGATCACTTCCTTGCAGGGCGGCCTGTGCCGCCGCGAGCCGCGCCACCGGAACACGGAACGGCGAGCAACTGACGTAATTGAGCCCTACCTGATGGCAGAAGGCGATCGAGCTGGGATCGCCTCCGTGCTCCCCACAAATACCCACCTCAAGGTCGGGCCGAGTGGCCCGACCGCGCTGCACGGCGATCCGGACCAGTTCGCCGACTCCGTCGCGGTCCAGCACCTGGAAGGGATTCTCGGGGAGGATCTTTTCCGTGACATAGCGGAGTAGGAACTTGCTCTCCGCGTCATCGCGTGAGAAGCCGAAGGTGGTTTGCGTGAGGTCGTTGGTGCCAAAACTGAAGAACTCGGCCTGCTTGGCGATTTCACCGGCGGTAATGCAGGCGCGGGGTAACTCGATCATCGTGCCGATCTTGAAGTGTACCTTGACGCCCTGCCGCGACAGTTCGTCCTCGGCTACGCTCTCCAATTGGGTCCGCGTCCGTTCAAGCTCGTTCACATGGCTGACCAACGGCACCATGATTTCGGGGCGGACATCCACGCCCTCCTTCACCAGTTCGCACGCGGCGCCGATTATCGCTCGGCACTGCATTTCCACGATACCGGGGAAGGTGAGACCGAGCCGGATACCGCGGAGGCCCAACATGGGGTTCTGCTCGCGCATGCCCTCAATGGCGTGCAGCAGCTTCTCTTCCTTGGCCAGCGCCGTCGGATCGTTTGCCCTGGTCCGCAATTCTACAACTTTGGTCAGTTGCTCCTCGAAGGAAGGAAGGAACTCGTGCAACGGGGGGTCGATCAAGCGGATCACCACCGGAAGCCCGGCCATGGCCCGCAAAATACCGACGAAGTCTTTCTTCTGGATTGGCAGGAGTTTATCCAGGGCGTCCCGGCGATCGGCCTCGTTTTCGGCCAGAATCATCTTCTGGACCAGCGGCAGCCGCTCCTCCTCAAAGAACATATGCTCGGTGCGGCAGAGGCCGATCCCCTGGGCGCCGAACTCGCGCGCTTTTTGGGCATCACGCGGATAATCCCCATTGGCCCACACCTGGAGCCGGCGAACCTCGTCGGCCCAACCCAGCACGGTCTGCAGGTCGACTTCCTCGGCGAAATTGGGCTCGCGGGTAGCGATTTGCCCGGCGAATACCTCGCCGGTGGTGCCGTCAATGGAGATGAAGTCGCCCTCGCGGATCACCTTGTCGCCCGCGCGCATTTCGCCGGCCCGTTCGTTGATTTGCAGATCGCCCGCGCCTGCCACGCATGGCTTACCCATGGAGCGGGCAACCACGGCGGCGTGGCTGGTGGCGCCGCCCCGCGCGGTGAGCACGCCGCGAGCCGCGATCATGCCGTGGACGTCATCCGGCGAGGTCTCGGGCCGAACCAACACCACGGACTCACCGGCCGCGCCAAGTTCGGAGGCGCGGTCGGCGGAGAAGACGGCTTTCCCGGCGGCGGCGCCCGGCGAAGCGTTCAGTCCCACGCCAAGGAGACGCCCCTCGGCGGTGGCCTTCTCCTTTTCCGCATAAATAAATCGGGGGAGGAGCAATTGAGTAATATCGGCGGCGGGGATGTACTTTTCGCCGATCGCCGTACGCCGATCAATCAGACCCTCCTGAACCAGGTCCACGGCAATCTTCACGGCAGCCGGCCCGGTCCGTTTGGCCGAACGCGTCTGCAGCATGTACAGCTTGCCGTTCTCGATGGTGAACTCGAGATCCTGGACATCCTTGTAGTGGCGCTCCAGACGTTCGCCGATCTCGGTGAACTCCTTATACACCGCGGGCATGTCACGCTCCAGCGTGGCGATAGGGGCGGGGGTACGAGTGCCCGCCACCACGTCCTCGCCCTGGGCGTTGAGCAAATACTCGCCGTACAGGCGCTTTTCGCCGGTTGAGGGGTTGCGGGTAAAGGCCACGCCGGTACCGGAGTTGACGCCCATGTTCCCGAACACCATGGTCTGCACGTTTACGGCGGTGCCGAGATCGTGCGAGATCCGGTTGAAGTTACGGTAGTCAATGGCGCGCTTGCCGTTCCAGGAGAGGAAAACGGCCATGATCGCCTGCTCTAACTGCTTGAGCGGATCGGTCGGGAAGTCTTCGCCGGTCTGCTCGCGCACGATGTCCTTGAAGCGGCCGACCAGGTCTTTAAGCGCCTCGGCCGAAAGGTCCGCATCGGTCTTGGCGTTCCGTTGCTTCTTGGCGGCTTCCAACTCATGCTCGAACACATCGCCCTTTACGCCAAGAACGATTTTGCCGAACAATTGCACGAAGCGACGGTAGGCATCAAAGGCGAACCGTTCGTTACTGGTCAGTTGGGCCAGTCCGGCGGTCACCTCATCGTTCAGGCCAAGATTCAGCACCGTATCCATCATGCCGGGCATGGAGAACTTGGCGCCGGATCGGACGGAGACCAGCAAGGGATTGGCGGGGTCACCGAATCGCTTGCCCGTCTTTTCCTCGACGGTTTGGAGCGAAGAACGCACCTGATCCCACAGTCCGGCGGGCAGCTTGCTGCCCTCGGCATAGAAGGCGTTACATGCTTCGGTGGTAATAGTGAAGCCGGGCGGTACGGGGAGACCGGCATTGGTCATCTCCGCGCAGCCGGCCCCCTTGCCGCCCAGGAGATCGCGCATCGAAGCGTTCCCCTCGGCGAAGAGGTAGACCCATTTCTTTGCGGTGGCGGTAGTGGTGGATTGTTCCTGCATTGTTTGAGCCATACGTTTTGTCTCCCCTAACCTCGTTCGGGACTCTCATGAGCGTCGAGACTCCAACCATACGGACCATTGGCAGCGGCGTGAGGAGCCGGCACGCCGCCTAGGCTAGGCGAGCCAGGACATATGGCACCAACTCACCAATGGCGATGCGTTCCTGCGACATACTGTCCCGCTCCCGAACGGTGACTGCCTTATCTTCCAGGCTGTCAAAGTCCACCGTTACGCAGAACGGCGTCCCGATTTCGTCCTGCCGGCGGTAACGCTTGCCGATAGATGCTGTTTCGTCGTACGCCGTAGCCACGTGGCAGCGGAATTTTCCGGCCAACTCACGCGCCACCGCGATCAGATTATCCTTCTTGGACAGCGGCAGTACCGCGACCTTGGTCGGGGCCAGACTCGGATGGAGGCGCAGGACTGTCCTGATCCCCTCCTTATCCGGTTCCTCGTCGTAGGCGGCGAACAAAAAGGCGAGCAAGGAGCGATCGACCCCGGCGGCGGGCTCGACCA
>JAICHN010000459.1 GCA_025924845.1 Chloroflexota bacterium
ACGGTGCAGGCACGGGCGCGGCGCGTGATATGGGGCGCCTGGATCGCCTCGATCGTGCTCACCGTGCCGGCGACCGCGGCCACCTTCTGGCTGCGATCCTCGTTGCTTACCCGGTTCCACGACGAGCCCTGGGGGCTGATCTTCCCGATCATCGCCTTGGGCGGACTGGCGTTGGTGGGCCATGCCAACGCGCACGGGCCGGAACTTGCCCTATTCGGGGGTAGCAGTGCCTTCCTGTTCGGGCTGCTCAGCGCCACCGCATTCAGTCTCTACCCCAATGTGCTCCCTGCCGTGACCCCGGCTTACAGTCTGACTATCCATAACGCGGCGGCGGCCGACTTCGGACTAAAGGTGGGCCTGATCTGGTGGATTATCGGTATGATACTTGCGGCAAGCTACTTCATTCTCACCTATCGCCTGTTTCGGGGTAAGGTGCGGATGGGGGCGGATCACCACGGGTAGGAATCGCCGATTCGGCTTTTGGTACAGTGGGTATACGCACCTCACCTATCCTTTACGGGAAGCATTCTGTCCGTGTAGCCGGCCCTGAGCCAGGAGAAGGAACAGATGAGACGACTGCCGATGGTATTCGCCGTGGTACTGCTGATCATCCTGGCCTTCGCCGTACACACGACGCAAGGGATTGGCGCACTCCCCGCTGCCATAGTCGGCAGGGCGGGCCATGTGCAAACCACCACCGTCAAAGCGTCGCCAACGCCTCGGATCAAGCTCCCTTCGGTATCGATTGACAGTGTGTTCGCGCCGCATCCGCCGTCGTTCGCCGCTCTGGATCCCCACAAGCTGATCACCATACTCGCCACCGGCGATGTGATTCCGGCACGCATGGTGAACTACGAAATGACCACCCGCAACGACTTCACCTATCCCTTCCTCAAGACCTACAAATACACGCGCGCCGCCGATCTGACTCTGATCAACCTAGAATCGCCGCTGATCAATAACTGCCCGGTGAGCGAAAGCACCATGACCTTCTGCGGCGATCCCCGCGCCGTGCAGGGGCTCAAGTTGGCAGGCGTGGATGTCGCGAATCTGCCGAACAACCATATCGGCAACTACGGCCTGGACGGCATCCACTCCACGGAGTCACTGCTGACCGCGAATCATATTGATTGGGACGGCTTCGGCCACACCGTCTACAAGAACCTCAAAGGAACGGTCTTTGCCTTTCTCGGCTTCAACGGCGTGGGTCAGGACATTGATACGACCGAGATGGCGCGCGAGATCCGCGGGGCGCACAAGCGCGCCGCCGTCGTGATCGTCTCCTTCCACTGGGGGCGCGAATACACGCCCATCCCCCTGACCGCCCCCGGCGTCGCGAACCAGGATCCCAGGGTGATCGGGCACCTGGCGGTGCAGGCAGGCGCGGATCTGGTGGTCGGCAACCATCCGCACGAGATTCAGGGCATCGAGCTGTACCACGGCAAGTATATCTCCTATGCCTCCGGTAACTTCGTCTTCGACCAACTGCTGCTCAATAACCCATGGACCCAGAGAGGGGTGGTGGGCACCTACACCTTCTACGGCAAGACGCTGATCGCGGCCCACTATCGCCCGGTGCTGACCGAGGACTTCGCTCAGCCCCACTTCATCTCCGCCAAACTGGAGGCGCCGATCCTGGCCCGGATGAAGGCGGCCTCGTTGACGATCAAAAAGGGCTACTAAAGCGGTAAGATACCGTCCCATCAGCATCAAGGAGCATACCGATGGATCGCGACCTGCGCCAAACCCCGCTGTACCGGGAGATTGAACGGCATTTCCATCAACTCCATGCGCCGGCCTTCGGGCGGATTTCCGGCGCCGCCGATCCGATGCCTTCACCGGATGGGCGGTACATTGCCTTCACCGGCAGCAAGCTGGAGCGCCTGGAAGGCAAACCGGCGATGCGCGTGTGCGTGGTTGACACGGCGAGCGGCGTCATGGAGGAGATCACGGCGGGTCCGCATGACGATCAGGCGCCGCGGTGGTCCCCGGACGGATCGTCCCTGGCCTTTCTCTCCGATCGGGCGAACAAGGGGCACTTTCAACTGTATCTGCTCAAGGCGCGGCGCCTGGGCGAGGCAATCCCGACCCCCCTGGTTGAGGGTACCGTGGAGTACCTGGCCTGGGCTCCGGACGGCCATGCCATCCTGCTTGGCGTGGCCGGTGATGGGGCGGACCTGGGAAGCAGCCAGGGTTCGGGCACCACGGCGGCTAGCGGGGAGGAGGCGCCGGACTGGCTGCCCGAGGTCGACAGCGGGCCCATGGCTAACCAGGGGCGGCGCCTCTGGCTTTATGATCTCGCTTCCGGCACGAGCCGCCCCTTATCGCGGGAGGGGTTGAATGTCTGGGAAGCCGCGTGGGCCGGAGCCGGCCGGGTGCTTGCCGTCGTGTCCGAAGCATCCAGTGAGGATGCCTGGTATAGGGCGCCGCTGGCCCTGATCGACTGCACGGGCGGGCCGGAGGAGATCCTCCTGGAAAGCACGCGCCAGTTGGCGCTTCCCGCTGCCTCGCCTTCCGGAACGCGGCTCGCCGTGGTCCAGGCCCTCTGCAGCGACCGCGGAATCGTGGCGGGCGATTTGCTGGTGCGGAACAGGAACGCCGGCCCGTTCCAGGCGGTGCCTACGGGCGGGGTGGATGTCACCTACATGGCCTGGCGCGATGAGGATCGGCTGCTCTTTAGCGGACTGCGGGGCCTGGATTCGGTCTATGGGGAGTACGATGCCGCATCCGGCGCCGTCCATGAGCTCTGGCATACGGACGAGGGATCGGGCGGGCGCTATCCCATGGCCGTACCGGTAGGGAACGAAGAAGGGTTCGCCCTGGTATTGCAGAGCTACAGGCGTTATCCGGAGATTGCCCTGATCCGGAATGGCACGGTCCGCACCGTGGCGAGCCTGGCGCATGAGGGCAGCACCTACCTGGGTCGGACAGGGGGAAGGCTGGAGACGTTGCGCTGGACGGCGCCGGACGGCCTGGAGATTGAAGGCTTGCTGGTGCTTCCCGAGGGACCGGGTCCGCATCCGCTGGTCGTGCTCGTGCATGGCGGGCCGGTCCTGGCCTATCACAATCGGTGGTCAATGGCCAATCACTGGACGCCGATCCTGGCTGCCCGCGGCTATGCCGTGTTGCACCCCAATCCGCGAGGCAGTAGCGGGCGGGGCCAGACATTCGCCGAGATGGTCCTGGGCGACATGGGCGGGGCCGATATGACGGATATTTTGGCGGGGATTGATACCCTGGTGGAGCGCGGGATCGTAGATACGCGAAGAGTGGGGGTGGGGGGCAGCAGCTATGGGGGGTACATGGCGGCCTGGCTGGTCACCCAGACCGATCGCTTCGCCGCCGCCGCGGCCCTGGCCCCGATCAGTGACTGGATCAGTACGCACTACACCAGCAACATCGGGTATTTCGACCGTCGTTTCCTGGAGGATGATCCGAGCAACGCCGCGGGCCGCTACAGCACCCGAAGCCCGATTACCTATGCAAGCAAAGTACGCACTCCAGTCCTGCACACCGCCGGAATGCTGGATCGTTGCACGCCGCCTTCGCAAGCCGTGGAGTTTCATCGGGCGCTGCTCGAATATGGCGCCGTTTCGGAACTGGCAATCTATCCTGGAGAAGGTCACGGCATACGGCGATATCCGGGCATCATCGATCAGACGACGCGCATCGTGGGTTGGTTCGAGCGTTTCATGCAGGCCCGGCAAGAGAACCCGGCCTGAAGCACGGATGACCGGGGAGTGCCAGGAACCTCTAAGAAGCCCCGGCCTGAAGGCCGGGGCTTCTTAGAGGTTCCTTCCGCTCAAATGACCTCTAACAGGATCGTTTGCCGTCGTCGTGTGAGTGTTCCCTAAAGATTCTTTCGGCCTCCGCATGGTGGATGACCGGCGGCCGGTGTTTGTGTGCGCCCGTCGCGCGGCGTCCGTTTCAGCCGC
Source organism: Chloroflexota bacterium (assembly GCA_025924845.1). The sequence continues at coordinate 3,936 of JAICHN010000459.1, forward strand.
TCTGCTCACTCCAATCTAAGGGGGATGGCGGTCGCCCGGCGGATAGTTGGTGCCGGCTCGATCCCATCCGTACGTGGCCGACCTGCCGGCGCACCCTTACTTGGGCCGCGGGCGATACAATCGTAGCGTACGCCGGTTTTTTGCGCATAATCGAGGAGGAGGTGGCGGCCAGGGCTTTCTAGAGTTCACATCCGGGACAGGTCAAAGGGTTTCCCGGTCGGGTCCGGCATGATTTTTGATCTCGCTCGAGGAGGATTATCCTACATGGGTACATCGAAAGCGCGACAATGGAGCAAATCGGGGGCGCGTTTGCCTCTGATCCTCGTTAC
>JAICHN010000460.1 GCA_025924845.1 Chloroflexota bacterium
CGAAAAAAGGAAAACAAAAAAGCAGAGGTCTTCTTTGCCTCTGCTTGCTCCCGGTACATTCGCTGCCGCCTTTCGGCGGCGTGGGCGCCCTGGCCCACCGCACGATCATACCGGGCTACTAAACCACCAGTAATAATAGAAGCCCACGGCGACAGCCGCGACCGGGGAGGTCGTGGGGCGCGATGCCGAATCCTGTCGCTTGGCGATCATCTCAGCCGTTCCTGCTCCTGAACTGGGCGGATACGTGTACGCAGGAAGATAGCATCCAGGCAGCAGCGCTGTCAACGAACGGCAGGCAACCCTCCGAAGTGAGCGGTTGACGCTATATGCCTATATTAGGCATAACCGTGAGACACAGGCGGAGGAAACCGGACGTATTGTCGTGCGCTGAGGCGCACGTGACGCCGTGACGTTCCAGAGATTGCCTTATGCCGCCGGCGCACACCGGGCGCCGGCGGCATAACTCTTACTCCCCCGCCGCCAATGCCAGCTCTCGCGGCTCACTTTCGTCCGCTGCCGGTGCTGATTTCTTCCGCCAGGCAGGTTGGCGGAGGAACCAGGCGATCGCAAAGGTCGGCAGCACGACGATGGTCAAGAGCACATAGGTTTCGTGATAGGATTGGGCAAGCGCGTCGCGCACCGCCGGCGGCATCTGGTTGCCGCTCACGCCGCCTACCCCCATGTGGGCGAAGGCGCGTCCCGCTCCCCCGGCGATCGCCTGTATATGGAGGGTGGTCCGACTCTGCAGGAAGTTGGTCAGTACGGCAATGGCCAGCGATCCCATCACGTTCCGCGTGACCACGCTCAGGGTCGTGGCGTCCGGCAATTCCGGGCCGCGAATGCCGTCCAGGGCCAGGGTGTTCACCGACTGGAACATCATAGGTAGGCCAATCCCGCTGATCAATAAGAGCGGCGGTAGGACCGAGAGGTTTGAGCTTGCGGTCATCCAAACGGCGATGATGCCGGTAACCACCAGATTATCGGCCAGGCCGATGTAGATCAGCAGCTTGGGTCCCAGGCGATTGTAGAGTTGACCGGTCGTGATCGAGCCTATGACCGCCCCGACCCCTCCCCACAGCAGCAGCAGTCCGGCCTCGAACGGCGACTGGCCCCGCAACCCCTGAAGGTATTGCGGCATGAAGAAACCGGGCGCGAAAATGGCGATCGATCCGACCAGGGAGATGGCCGCGCCCAGCGCGTAATTGCGGCGCTGGTACAGACGCAGGCGCAACAGCGGCGCCGCTCGGCGCCAGGTCACGGTCACGAAACCAACCAGCAGGACGAGCGACACCAGAATGGGCGCCGATACGGTTCGCGTGCTGTCCCATCCGTCGTAGGCCAGGTTGGAGAGACCATACAACAGGAGACCCAGCCCGCTCGATGCCAGGAGAAAGCCGAAGGAATCGAAGCGGAGTTCCTTGCGAACCGGCGTCTCGCGCAAGAAGCGCAACCCCAGGATCACCCCGACGATCCCCACGGGGAGATTGACATAGAACACCCATCGCCAATCGACGTATTGGGTGAGATAGCCGCCGAGCGTCGGTCCCAGCGCCGGCGCCGCCAGCACGGGAATGCCGAAGATCCCGTTCGCCTTGCCTCGTTCCTCGCTGGAAAACACACTGAACAGCAAGGCGAAGGAGAGGGGAAAGAGGGCCGCGCCGCCCGCGCCCTGGAGCACGCGCGCCGCGATCAGCAGGCCGATGTTCGGCGCGGCGCCGCACAGAGCCGAGCCGATGGTGAACAGGGCCAGTGAGCTGACGTAGACCCGCTTCATGCCGAAGCGGTTCGCCAGAAAGCCGGAGGCCGGCACGATCACCCCGGCGGCCAGGATATAGCCGGTGACCACGTACGAAGCGACGTGCAAGCCGGCGCCAAAGTCGTGCTGGATGCGCGGAAGCGCGGTATTAACGATGGTGGAGTCCAGAATACTGGCAAAGGCGCCGAACACCACCGTAATCAGCACCCACCATCTATAGTTATCGCTTGGTCGGTCAAGACTGCCTTGCACGAGGTCATCCCTTACTTCAAACCGGCAACGAAGCATATGCGCTGCTACATCTCTTCAGCATACCGGGCTGAGCGGGCAAAATCGGCCCTTCTTACCGCTATTCGCGGTACGGTGTTCAGAATTTTTCACCAGTTGCCGGCCGATCTCCCGGCCCGCTACCATCTCCCCTGTGAATCGCTTATTTCTGGTGCGTCATGGGATCACCGAGGCAAACCATCTGGGGGTGTACCAGGGTCAAGCGGATGTGCCGTTGAGCGCCAAGGGTCGGCTGCAAATCGCCGCCCTGCGGGAGCGGCTGCGCGACGAGCGATTCGCCGTCTGCTATACCAGCGCGCTCTCACGGGCCCGCGTCTCGGCCGAGATCCTGCTGGAGGAACATTTCTGTCCGTTGCGGGAAACGTCCGACCTCAACGAATTGTCTTATGGGGAGTGGGAGGGATTGACGCGCGCCCAGGTGCAAGCGCGCTTTCCCGATGCGTGGGCGTACTTTGTCGAGGATCCCGCCGTGCGCGCCGCGCCCGGCGGCGAGGGGCGTCCCCAGTTACAGGCGCGAGCGGGGCGAGTGCTGGATGAGATCGCCGATCAATTCGAGAATGCCTCGATTCTGATCGCTTCCCACGGCGGGACATTGCGCGAAATAATCGGCCGCTACCTGAATCTGCCTGCCGAGGAAATCTGGAAGCTGCGCCTGGACAACGCATCGCTCAGCATCGTCGATGTATATGCCGGGGGCGGCGTGCTGGCGCTGTTCAACGACACCGCCCACCTCGGGCCGCGGAAGCCGCCCTTGGGCGGTGAGCCCGTGCACTGAATCGCGCCCTCGACCACAAACACGAGGCGCGCCCCTCATGATTCGGGCGGTTTGCGGTATTACCCAACACGTGGTAGACCAAAGTGGGCGGTGCGTAGCCTCGGCGCCGCGAACAGAGAATCCTACGCTCGACGGTGAGGTAGAGATGGCACGAACAACGCCGCGGATCAACAATAGCGCCCTCGTGTGCCACGTCGATACGGAGGAGGAGTTGGCGCTCCACCGTGGCAGCGGTCAGCCTGCCACGGCACGGGAGCCCGCGGCGAGCACGGACGAGTGCCCCGCGCCGGACGCCGGGCTACCCTGGGACGCGCTGCTGGCCACCAAGTTCTATATGGCACCCCCGCGCCGCGGCCTGGTACGGCGCCCCCGCCTGATCGAGCGCCTGTCCGCTGGTCTGCGCGGTCCCCTCACCCTGATCGTCGCCCCGGCCGGCTTTGGCAAGACTACCCTGCTCAGCGACTGGCGAGCCGCCACGGGAGAGGGCGCCTGGCCCGTCGCCTGGCTGGCACTTGACGCCGGGGACAATGACCTCGCCCGCTTTCTACGCTATGTCGTCGCCGCCCTGCAAACCCTGCGCGCCGATATTGGCATCTCCGTGCCGGCGAGCCTGCGATCACCTCGGACGCCGCCGGTCGAGGCCGTACTCACGCCCCTGCTCAACGACCTCGCGTCCCTACCCGACGACATTATCCTCGTGCTCGACGACTACCACATGCTGGATGCTCCGCCTATCCACCGCGCCATGGCCTTTCTGCTCGACCACCTACCGCCGCAAGTACACCTCGTCATCACCACGCGGGTCGATCCGCCCCTCCCCCTGGCCCGTCTGCGCGCCCACGGCCAAGTGGGCGAACTGCGTGCGGCCGACCTGCGCTTCACTGCCGATGAAGCGGCCGCGTTCCTCAATCACACCATGGGGCTGCACCTGTCGCCGGACATTGTGGCCAGACTTGAGGCATGCACCGAGGGCTGGATCACCGGGCTACAACTGGCCGCGCTCGTGCTGGAAGGTCGTGACCCCGCCCAGATCGCGGACGCCATCGCGGCATCCACGCGCGCCAATCGCTACATCCTCGACTACCTGGCTGACGAGGTCTTCAATCGCCAGTCCGCCGAGGTCCGTCGTTTTCTGCTGCGCACGTCCATTCTTGATCGGCTGAACGGCGCGCTGTGTGACGCCCTGGTCGGCGAAGCCGGCAACGATCTCCTCGCGGGGGACGGACAGGCCATGCTGGAGCGGCTGGATGGGGCCAACCTGTTCCTCATCCCACTGGACCCTACCCGCGCCTGGTATCGCTACCACCACATCTTCGCCGGCTTCTTGCGCGAGCGTCTGCGCCGGGAGTACTCCGACCTGGCTCCAGACTTACATCGCCGGGCCTATTGCTGGTACGAGCAGCAGGGACTGCTCGCGGAAGCGGCGGACCATGCACTGGC
>JAICHN010000461.1 GCA_025924845.1 Chloroflexota bacterium
GGCGCAATCCCCGGCCGCGCGCGTCGCGACGCGCCCGCGTGGCGGGCGGGCATGCCGTGTGGGCTCGCCGGCCCGCCCCGCAGCCGGCGCGGGCCACATATCGCGAAACATGTACCACTGCTGAGGGGAACGTCGAACCACGCCCTCCAAGCTCGCCACAACTTGCTGCATCGTCGCCGCGAGATCCGCCTCCCGATTGCCGGTACGGACCGGTTCAATCGCGGGCAGAATACCACCTTCGAACACGCCGTCGGAGCGGCGCCGCAGATAGCCGGGAATGATCGGGCAGCGGGCCAGGGCGGCCAGGGCGGCCGTCCCGGCCGGCAAGACCGTGTCACGGCCGAACATTCGTACGGTCACCCCATCGCCGCTCGTCACCGGACGGTCAATTAACACGCCAAGTACATTGCCCGCCCGCAACAGTTTGACCATCCGCCGAACGTCATGCATCGGCACCACGCCAAGTCCATATTCCGCCCGCTCCTTGGTGACGAGCGCGTCAAGCCGCGAATCGCCAAATGGTTCGGCCACCGCGAACACCGTGCCCGGCGGACAGTGCCCCGCCACCGCGGCGCCCGCCGCGTCCCAACTGCCGAAGTGAATCGTCGCAAACACCACACCGCGCCCATGGGCAAGGGCCCTATCCAGGTGTTCCCAGCCCGCCGTATCACGCGTCTCCTCACGCACACGCGACGCGATGCGGGGAAGTGCGATGAAATCGACCAGAACGTGCCCATAGCCGGCCATCTGGAGAAATGCCAACCGGCGCGCTTTCCGCTCCACCTCACCGGATCCTAACTCGGGTGAGCCGGTGAGGACGACGCGCATGTTACGCAAGATATTGGCCCGCTTCTCGGGGAGCGCCACGAAGCCCATCCAGGTCGCCATCGTAGCGGCACGGCGCAGCGACGAGGGCGGAGCTATTCGGCTCACGGTTCGCATCGAATGCCAGGCCCAGCCGGTCAGCACGACGGTACCTCTGAAGGTACGGTCACCGGGACGTCCTTGCCCGTGATAAAATCCTCGACCATATCATGAGCGCGATCGTCGGCATGTTGCACTGGCGGAGACTTCATGAAGTAGGCCGATGCACCCTCGAGCGCTCCTGATATGCCCCGATCCAACGCCAGCTTGGCGCAACGAACCGCATCGATCACCACGCCTGCCGAGTTGGGTGAGTCCCACACCTCAAGCTTAAGCTCCATGGAAAGTGGCACATCACCAAAGGTGCGGCCCTCCATGCGGATGTAGGCCCACTTGCGATCACTCAGCCAGGGCACGTAGTCGCTTGGCCCAATATGTACGTTGTCCTTACCCATGTCGTAGTCGAGTTGGCTGGTGACCGAGTTGGTCTTCGAGATCTTCTTCGACTCCAGGCGATCCCGCTCAAGCATATTGAGAAAATCCGTGTTGCCGCCCACGTTGAGCTGGCTGGTCCGCTCGACCCGCACCCCACGTTCTCGAAAGAGCCGGGTCAGCATTCGATGGACGATGGTGGCGCCAACTTGCGACTTGATGTCGTCGCCCACGATCGGCAGCCCCTTCTCCAGGAACCGCCGCTGCCAGTAGTCCTCGCGGGCGATGAACACGGGAATGCAGTTCACAAAGGCGCAACCTGCTTCGAGAATCTGCTCCACATACCACTTGGTCGCCATCTCACTACCGACAGGAAGGTAATTGATCACCACGTCACAGCCCTGCTCACGCAGCACACTCTTTATATCCGCGGTCGGCCCCGGGGCCTTGGTAATCACCTCCGAGAGATACTTGCCGAGGCCGTCATGCGTCATGCCCCGATGCACCGGAACGCCAAGGTGGGGCACATCACTGAACTTGATCGTGTTGTTCGGCGCGGTAAAAATAGCTTCCGAGAGGTCCGTACCTACCTTCGCGCGATCAATATCAAACGCCGCGACGAATTCAATGTCCCGAACATGATAACCGCCCAGATTGACATGCATTAGGCCCGGCACGAAATCATCGTCGGCCGCCTCACGGTAATACTGAACCCCCTGCACTAGGGATGACGCGCAGTTTCCCACCCCTATGATCCCGACGCGTACCTTTCCCATCAGTCAACTCCTCTCCTAAAGTCCGGCAGTGACCGGCAATTGGCCGGTCTCGTCTCGACCGACGCCGTCGCCCTCAAGACTTGGACTGTCGATGACATGAGCGAGCCGTACTTGGTAGGCGGTGAAGGCTTGACGATTTAACGAGCAGAACACTTGCCGGCCCTGACGCCTGGTGGTGACCAGTCCACAGCGCTTGAGCACCCGCAAATGCCACGAGACCAGCGGTTGGCTCGCCCGAAGGCGCACGCATAACTCCTTCACCCCTACCTCGCCGCCGGCGGCGAGGATGGTCACCATTCGCAGGCGCCGCACATCGGCCAGCGCCCGGAAGTAGAGCCGCAACTCTCGCCACTCGCGCATGTCACCTCAATCAATAAAGTTTCTTTTATTCAACTTTCCCTTATGAGTTTGGGACAGAGCACGCTTTCTGTCAAGCAGCCGACCGCTCAGACTTACGAATAATGAGGGACGGCGCATGGACGACGGGAATTCCCTCGCTTGGGCAAGCACCGACGTCGTGGACCTATGCCGTACGGGGGCGTCCTGGCTCGTCTCGCCGAACCTCATAGACATTCCGGACCCGCTCCAGGCGCGAAAATACGCGGCCGAGCTGATCGACGTTGGAGATACGCAGGGTCAGGTGCGTGGTGGCGCTGCCGTCGGGATGCGCGTCAACACTCGCCGACGCGATACTGACACGTTCCTCGGTAACGGCGGAGCTGACATCACGCAGCAGTCCGTCGCGGTCCCAGGCGCGGACTAAGATGGTTACGTTGTACAGATCCTGATGCGGCGCCCGCCCCCAGTCAACCTCCACAAGGCGCTCGGATTCCAGTTCATTTGTCACGCGTCCACAGGTGGCACGGTGTATGGTCACCCCTTGATTTCGCGTAATGTAGCCGGTGATCCTGTCGCCGGGCGCCGGCTGGCAGCAGCCCGCGAGGCGAGTCAGCATGTCGCCAACGCCCATGACGCGTATCTGCCCACTACCGGGGTCGGATACACGGGGTGCCTCGCTTGGCAGCAGCGCGGTCGGCTCCTCGCGCGGTAGCAGCCGCATTGCCACGCCCTGTGGGCTCACCGCGCCGTAGCCGACCGCCGCGAAGAGGTCATCTATGGAACGATAGTCCATCGAGGCGGCGAGCGCGGCGAGCGTTTCGGGCGAGACGGCGGCCAGCGCTTTCTGATCCAGCCGCCCCATTTCGCGCTCGATAAGCTCACGGCCGCGCGCCAGGTTCTCGTCACGGTGTTGCCGCTTGAACCATTGGCGAATCTTCTCGCGAGCACTGGCCGACGCGACAAAGTTGAGCCAATCTCGGCTCGGCCCGTGCGGTGTCTTGGTGGTAAGAATTTCCACCCGATCGCCGTTGTGTAGCTGGTAATCGAGCGGCACCATCAGGCCATTCACCTTGGCGCCGATACAACGGTGCCCGAGCTGAGTATGCACGCGATAGGCGAAATCAACCGGTGTTGAATGCGCGGGGAGATCGATAATATCCCCCTTCGGGCTGGAAACGAAGACCTGGTCCTGAAACACGTCGATCTTTACGGTGTCCACGAAGTCGGTGGCATTCTGGGTCAACTCCTCCTGCCAGCTGCGCAACATGGAAATCCATGTCGTAAGCGAGGAGGGTAGTATCTCGGCGGATCCTTGCTCCTTGTAATACCAATGGGTGGCGACGCCGTATTCGGCCATCAGGTGCATTTCTCGGGTCCGAATCTGCACCTCGGTGGGCAGCCCTTCTTCACAGAGCACCGTAGTATGAAGGGATCGGTAGCCGTTGGGTTTCGGCATCGCTATGTAATCTTTGATCCTGGCCGGCAAGGGTGGCCACTTGGAGTGTACCGTTCCCAGCACCTGGTAACACTCTTGAACGTCGCTCACCAGCACGCGAAGGGCAAACAAATCATAGATCCTGGATAGATCGTGCTCTCCCGACCGCACCAGTTTCTTGTATATGCTATACAGGTGCTTCACACGCCCCTGTACATCCGCTTGAATCCCATGCGCCTGAAGTTCGTCGCAAAGAAGCGAGGTGACGCGCCCGATATATTCGTCGCGTTGCGAGAGGCGCGCCGCCAGGGCGTCTTTCACCCAGGCGTATCCTTCGGGTTCCAGGTAACGAAACGCCGTGTCCTCCAACTCCCATTTAATCGCGGCCATGCCAAGTCTGCCCGCC
>JAICHN010000462.1 GCA_025924845.1 Chloroflexota bacterium
CACACCGAGCGTCATTACGAGCAATCCGCCCAGTCCTTGCATATTCAGCACGGCTCCATGCGCGCTGCCGTCACCGCGCGCCGGGATAACTTGACATATTTAGGCGATTATACCACCGATACATCTGGCCCCGCAAGATCCCGCGCCTTTATAGTATACTGGCGGCGAGCGGAAAGGAGCCTGCATGCCTGGATGCAAGATGCGCGCGTTTGGTTGGCGGCTGGCGGGGGTAGGAGCAACGCTGCTGGCTATCGTATTGCTGGCCGGCTGCCTGGGGACGGAGGCCACGCCGACTCCGGTTTTCGACCCGCCCGTATCCGACGACCCCACGGGGTGGCATTTCGAGTCCGCAGACACGGGACGCCGGTTGCGCGAGCTCGACGCCTGCGCGCGTGAGGTGGCGGGCGCCGGATGGAGGCACCTGCCCTATGCGCCCGGCGGCAACTTCTACGAGGCGCGCTGGTGTACCGGGCCGCAACTGGACAACGCCTGCATGCCCGCGGGCAACAACAGCAACAGCCAGCATACCATCCGGCTCTATACCCTGTTTACGCCGGATGCGCCACAGACGTTCTTCGGTCTGGGCCTTGCGGCGCGCTGGTCGCCGCCCGGCGAGGGTTGGAGTGCCCAGTTCTCCTTCGACGAAGAAGGACGGGGGGTGATCGCGCCGACCTTCAGCCTCTGGTTCGCGCCCCAGGTCTCCAGCAGCCGGCCCCCCACCCTGACCGTCGCCCTCGGCCCGGAGTACGCCTACCGGGTGCAGGAGACCACGGTAACGATCAGCTCGTCGCTGCCTTTGCGTGACGACCTGGCCCGCTACCTGGTCTCGGCGGACGCGATGCGCGACCTGGGCTTGCAGAACCTGGGGGCGCTGGAACAGAAAGTGACCGCGACCGTGCAGGTGCACCAGGCGACGGCGTGTGACCACGGCACCCCGCCCGCGAACGGGGGAGCGCCACCGTGCCTGCCCCGGCCCTTGACCGCTGCTGAGGAACAGGAGGCCCTGGCGAGTGCTGCGACCTATTTCGCCGCGCAGACCGCCGCCCTCCGCGACCACTACCAGGAGATGCGGACGGCGCTGCTGAGCGCGTTTCCGCTGGATCGCTGCTGGCATTAGGACCGGCCGCGCCTCGGCGATTTTCTTGACATTGGTTGGGTATTTATGCTACAGTACGGTGTTAGGGCGGCGATGTGATCGCTACGCAGGGGTAGGGCGCCGCCCTCCGGAAAATGGAGCAGCGCCGGTCCATTTTCATTGATCTGCTACTGGCGTACACCGAGTGTTCGACTATTTCCCGCTAATGTGAGAGGTGGTAGACAGGGCTCCCGCCCGGGTGTCCGTCTCGGCGTGGGTAACGGAGGACGAAGATCACTATGCAAAGTATGGGTAGGTTACTCTTATGAGAATCGCAGTTCCGAAAGAAATCGTACCCGGTGAGCGCCGTGTGGCGCTGATCCCGGACGCTGCGGGGCGGCTGGTCAAAGCCGGGCATGAAGTACTGATCGAGACCGGCGCGGGCGCGGCGGCGTCCTACGTGGACGCCGCGTATGAGCAGGCGGGCGCGCGCATCGTCCCCGATCCCGTGACGCTCTACGGCGCCGCCGATCTGGTCCTCAAAGTCCAGAAGCCGATGCTCAACGAAGCGCTGGGCCGGCATGAGATCGATCTCATGCGCGAAGGCGCCGCCCTGGTCGCCTTCTTGCAGCCGCTGCTCAATCCGGAGCTCGTGCGCCGGCTCGCGGCGCGCCGCATCGTCAGCTTCAGCATGGACGCCATCCCGCGCATCTCGCGCGCGCAGTCGATGGATGCGCTCTCGTCGCAGGCCACTATCGCCGGCTACAAGGCCGTGCTCATGGCCGCCGACAATCTCGGCAAGATGTTCCCGCTCCTGATGACCGCCGCGGGCACCATCGCCCCGGCGAAGGTCTTCATCCTCGGCGCGGGCGTCGCCGGGCTCCAGGCCATCGCCACGGCCCGCCGGCTCGGCGCCGTGGTCGAGGCGTTCGACGTGCGGCCGGTCGTTAAGGAACAGGTCGAGAGCCTGGGCGCCAAGTTCGTCATGCTGGAAGAGCAGATCGAGGCGGCGGGCGCCGGCGGCTACGCCAAGGAGCTGTCCGAAGAGCAGCACCGCAAGGAAGTCGAGATGCTTGCCAAGCACGCCAAGGACTCCGACGTCATCATCACGACGGCCGCGATCCCTGGCCGCAAGGCCCCTGTGTTGATCACCGCCGACATGGTGCAGGCGATGCGCCCCGGCTCGGTCATCGTGGACCTGGCCGCGGAAACCGGCGGCAACTGCGAGGTGACGCAGGCGGGCCAGACCATCGTGCAGAACGGCGTGCTCGTGCTTGGCCCGCTCAACATGCCCAGCATGATCCCTGTCCACGCCAGCCAGATGTATTCCAAGAACATCACCAATCTGCTGCAACTACTGGTGCCCAAGACCGAGCTGCAGTTGAACTTCGACGACGAGATCATCGCCGGTACCTGTATCACCAACGACGGGCGCATCGTGCATGCGGCGACCGCCAAGGTGGTGGAGGCGGCGCCGCAAGGAGTTGCCGCATGAGCGACATCAATACCCTCCTGCTGATCATTACGATCTTTGTGCTGGCGATCTTCGTCGGCACCGAAGTGATCAGTAAGGTGCCCACCGTGCTCCACACGCCGTTGATGTCGGGCACCAACGCCATCCACGGGATCGTGCTGATGGCCGCGATGCTCGTCGCTGGTATTGCCCTGGGCGCCAACGGGCCGGCCTATGCCGTGATCGTCTTCCTGGCCGTGGTGCTCGGCACGCTGAACGTCGTCGGCGGCTTTGTCGTCACCGACCGCATGCTCGAGATGTTCAAGGCCAAAGGCGCGCCGCCCAAGAACACCAAGAAGTAGGACAATGCGGCGAGTTATGCGCAGCGGCACGATGCCGCCTGGCGCGGCGACTTTGGCCCCGCAGTAGCCCAGAAGGATCTTTGTTGTGATTCCCAGTGACAGCCCAATCTTGTCGGTAGTCTATATTCTCGCCGCTGTCGCCATCATCATCGGCCTGAAGCGCCTCTCGTCGCCGGCCACGGCGCGTTCCGGCAATCAGGTCGCCGCGGTGGGCGTCGGTGCGGCGCTGTTGATCACCCTCTTCAGTAGCGACATCCAGAACTTCCTCTGGATCATCATCGGCGTACCCATCGGCGCGGTCCTGGGCTACCTGGCCGCCCGGCGCGTGCCCATGACGGCGATGCCGCAGATGGTCGCCCTCTTTAACGGCATGGGCGGCGGCGCCGCCGCCCTCGTGTCCATTGCCGAGTTCATCAACCGGCGCGCGCTGAACGAGCCGGAGACCTTCGGCATCTTGCTGACCACGCTGCTCGGCCTGATCATCGGCTCGCTCTCCATCGCCGGCAGTATCATTGCTTTCGGCAAGCTCCAGGGCTTCGTCCCCCCGCGCCCCGTGACCTACCCCGGCCAGCAGATCGTGAACGGCGCCCTCGGCGTGTTGATGGTGCTGCTCTGCCTTTACATGCTGGCCATCGATCAGACGAATGGCCTGGCCTTTGCGGCGATCGCGGTGAGCGGGTTGATCCTGGGCGTGGCCATCGTCATGCCTATCGGCGGCGCCGATATGCCCGTGGTCATCTCGCTCTTGAACTCGTTCACCGGCCTCGCGGTGGCCATGACCGGTTTCGTGCTCAGCAACCCGCTGCTGATTATCGCCGGTACTCTCGTCGGCGCGTCCGGTACCTTCCTGACCCAGCTCATGAGCAAGGCGATGAACCGCTCCCTCGCCAACGTGCTCTTCGGCGCGTTCGGCGCGGGCGGCGGCGAATCGGCGGCCGGCGGAGCGGGCGCGGGCGCGCAATCCCTGCGTGAGACCACGGTCGAAGACGCAGCCACGATGCTCGCCTACTCGCATCGCGTCGTCGTCGTTCCTGGCTACGGCCTCGCCGTGGCCCAGGCCCAGCAAACCGTGCGCGAGCTAGCCTCGGTGCTCGAAGAGCGCGGCGTGGACGTCGAGTACGCGATCCACCCGGTCGCCGGCCGTATGCCCGGCCACATGAACGTGTTGCTGGCCGAGGCCAACGTGCCCTACACGCAGTTGAAGGAAATGGAGGAGATCAATCCCCAGTTTCCGCAGACCGACGTGGCCCTCGTCATCGGCGCCAACGACGTGATCAATCCGGCCGCCCGCACCAATCCAGCCAGTCCGATCTACGGCATGCCGATCCTGAACGTGGATCAGGCCAAGAACA
>JAICHN010000463.1 GCA_025924845.1 Chloroflexota bacterium
TACGTGGTGGATCTGGGCTCGCAGGCGATCGAGCAAATCTCCCCCAGTGGGCAACTTCGTAGGGTAGCCTGGATGAGCACCACTGGGGTGAATGCCGCCCTGCCCGCCAGCCTTACCCAGGTGACCGGCAGCTTTGGTCCCGGCAGTACGCTCTATGTCTCGATTGCGGGCAGCCCGACCCTGATCTTCCTGCCCGATAAGCGGATTGGGGTGCGGCAGCCGGTGGACTACGGGACGAGCGCCACGCAGTCGGGCGACATGGTCTACGTGGCCTCCGGATACTACCTGGCCGCCTGGCAAGGAGTGCCGAACATTGGCCCCATGGTCGACATAGGGGGCGCCGCTACCCCCAGCCAGGTGTGCAAGGCGGACGCCTAAGGTTCCTCCGCGCGCGCGAACTCTACGCTCTCTCCCGCCAGGTCGGCCTTACGCACCCGATATCCCGCTTCCAGCCAGGCGCGTGCCTGCTCGTTGCCGGGATCGTTGGCCCACCAGTCAGCGTACTTGCGAGCGGGCTTGGGGAGGCCGTCGCCCAGCACATCCTCGATCTGGCGGAAGGTAAGGGTCAGCTCGGGTCGACGCTTCCGCTGTACTCCCAGATAGTAGCGGAGGGGGACGTACCGGGCGCTTGTCGGATCAGCAGGCATGGTTCAGCGGAATCTCCGAGCGAGCTACGGATAGAGGCCGCGGATGCGATGCGCGTCGGCGACGCGCTCTACCGCCAGGCAATTGGCGGCCAGGCGGAGGCTGATTGCGTCTTGCTCGCCGCGGCTACGCACCTCGGCAAAGGCGCGGCGGAGCACGTTGTCCGACCGCTCGTTAATCTCATCCTCGCTCCAGAAGGTCTCCTGCAAATCCTGCACCCATTCAAAGTACGAGGCAACCGCCCCACCCGAGCCGGCCAGAATGTCGGGCAGCACCCAAATGCCGCGTGCTTCGAGCGCGGCGTCGGCTTCGGGGGTGATCGCTCCATACGCTCCCTCGACGATCAGGGCCGCATTCACCGAGGGCGCGTCAGCGCCGTCGATCCGCTCGAAGCCGCTCAGGACGAGAATATCGCAAGGCGCCGCGGCCAGCGAGGACCCGCTGACCGCCGTACCGAACGGAGAGTCCGCCAACGATTCATGCTTGTCGTAGTAACGGAGCACCGAGGGGACATCCAGGCCGGCGGCGTCATACACCGCGTGGCGACCGTCACCAAGCGCGGTTATCTTGCAGCCCCAGGCAACCAGCAACTGGATGGCGGTAGCGCCGATCGGCCCGACCCCCTGCACGGCGACGCGGGCTCCGGACAAAGGCAGCCCGCGCGCGGCGGCCAGTTCTCGGCAGAGAATGGCGGTGCCCCGCCCACTGGAGCGAGCCCAGCCGGCAGAGCCGCCGATCGCGGGCGGTTTCCCGGTGACCACGGCAGGGACGGAGTAGCCGGCGTGCATGCTGAACGTATCCATCATCCAACCCATGATCTGAGCATCGGTGGAGCGGTCGGGAGAGGGAATATCACGATCAGGACCGATCAGGATCGAGATCTCGGTGGTGAAACGTCGGGTCAAGTGTTCCAGTTCATCGCGATCGAGGGCCGCCGGGTCGCATACCACACCGCCAAAGGCTCCGCCAAAGGGGATGCGTACCACGGCGGCACGCCAGGTGGACCAGAGGGCCAGGGCGCGCACCGTATCGATAGTTAGCTCAGGATGGTAGCGGATGCCGCCGGCGGCGGGGCCGCGTACGATGTTGTGGTGGACTCTGAAGCCGGTGAACATGTTCAGGCGATTGTCGCGCATTCGTACCGGGAAGGAGACGGTCAACTCGCGGCGGGACTGGCGGAGCGCGCGGCGCATACCGGACGACAAGCCCAGGCGATCGGCGGCGGTGTCGAATTGTCGGCGGGCAAGGTCAAGAACCGAGCGCTCTTTCAGCGCCGTGGCCTGGTCAATTGGAGTCATCGCACGGTTTCTCCTGCTGATCATCATCGATCGCGTGAGCGGCGGCGGGGATACACGCGGGGAGCGTGAGTGGCCCAGGGCCTATCGTAGCAAACGTCCTGATCACCGTCCAGCCGGGATCCATGCGGCCCCCCCCGAATGGGGGGGGTGGCTCGAATTACTCGAATGGGCCTGTTTGCCGCTTCCTCCGAGGCCGATACTGAATGATAGATGGACAACAGGTCAACCAGTCACCATGGAATGCCATGCATGAGGAATTGTCCACGGGGTTGAACGGCTAGCACGAGAGCGAGGGGAGCGGGCGAATGTTGCAAATGGTGAGAGAGGCGCCATACAGCGTGGAGTCTCCGGTACACGCGGAAGGCTCGGCTCGATTCATGCAGTGCCGCCTTCCGGCGGAGCAATATGAGTGGTTGCGCTACGGCGGCTTCATCAATCGAATCAGTATGAACAGCATCGTGCTGGAGGCGATCCGGGATCTGCGGGAGGAAGTCAAGAGCACGGCATCGCTGACCCTGCCCGCGACGCACGGACCCGGCATCGAGTTCAAGAAGTTCAACGTACGCTTGAGCGAGGACACCTACGAGTGGTTGCGCACAATCGCCTTCGAATGCCGAAGTTCGATCAACCAGTTACTGATCGGCGCCCTTGCCACGTATCGCAAGCGTCAGGGTAGCTGAATCGACGCGGTCGGCACGCCGCGTCTGACGCACCGGAGCTTTGTGATCGGCAGCCTGCGAATGAATTCGCATGGCACGGACGGGAACGCATGAATGGGGGCAGGCGGGCGCGCATTCGTGCGCCACACGATCTTCCATGCGAATTCATGCGCGGGACCGACTGCCATAACTCGGCAGCCGGCCCCGCTGCGTCTACCGTGAGCGGGCGCCGACGCCGGCGGATGCCAGCATCCCCGTCATGCCGCGCGCGCCCTGGCCGAGGCCGGCATCCTCGATTTGCCCATCGCGCATGCGCACGATGCGATTGGCCCGTTCGCCGACCTCCAGAGCATGCGAGACCACGACGAAGGTCTGGCCGTTCTCCTTGTTCAGCTTGCACATCAGGTCCATGATGTTGTTGGCGGACTCGGAGTCCAGGGCGCCGGTGGGCTCGTCAGCCCAGACGATCGCGGGATCGTTCACCAGGGAGCGGGCGATGGTAACGCGCTGCCGTTGCCCACCCGATAGTTCGGCTGGGCGATTCTTGTGCCGTTCGGCCAGCCCCACCTGATCGAGCGCGGCGATGGCTCGTTTCCGCGCCTCTCCTGGGCGCACCCCGCTTACCAGCAACGGCAGTTCCACGTTCTCCACGGCGCTGAGCACCGGCAAGAGGTTATAGACCTGAAAGATGAAACCCATCTTTTTGGCCCGGTATTCCGTCTTTTGGTTATCGCTCATGGCGCGCAGCGAGACGCCGGCGATTTTCACTTCGCCGCTGTCGAAGTCATCGAGTCCGGAGAGACAATTCAGCATGGTGGTTTTGCCGCAGCCGCTAGGGCCCATAATGGAGACCATTTCGCCCTCTTCCACGGCGAAATCCACCCCGCGCAATGCCTCCACCCGCTGGGCGCCGGTCACATAGACCTTGCGGAGGCCCGTTGCCTCGATGATCAGATTCTTCGCCATGCTCTTTCCTTTCTCGGCGCGCCCATGGCGGCGCGTCGACGGCTGCTTACCAAGCTACGCTCACCACCTAAGGTAACGACTTTGGCGCTAAAACTCGAACATTGTCCAAAACAGCAAGAGCCTCATTCGGTAAAGCACTACCGTGAGGCATTCCATGACACACCATACCCTGCTCGCCGGAACGGCGCTGTTTCGTGGGATACAGAAAGGATAGATGCGGGCGGAGAGGAAGTCTCCTCTCCCCTGCATCAAGTTCTTGCGGCGCGCGGGATTAATCCTGCCGGCGTAACCGCTCCAACTCAGCCTCGATGGCGGCAGCTCGTGCCTCCGCTTCGTCGGCCCTGAGCTGGGCACCGGCCAAATCAGCGTCCAACTCCTCCATAATGGGGATGAGCGCCCATAGCCATTGCCCTGCTGGGAAGGAGTTCCGGGCTTGCCCGGAACTCCCTGCCCATAGGGTCATTCGTAGCGAAGCGCCTCGGCGGGAAAGACCCGCGATGCCTGGCGCGCGGGCAGATAGGTGGTAAGCAACGAGGCCAGGTAGGCGCCCAGGAGAATTAGGGCCAATTCCGCCCAGGGAATGGTCAGGTTCAGAGCCGGCTCGGTCTTGGCGAAATAGGCCACCAGATTCCAGGAGAGCACCAAACCCAGCACGGCGCCGGTGA
>JAICHN010000464.1 GCA_025924845.1 Chloroflexota bacterium
CGATCGAGTTTCAACATTATTGATCCGAGCGCGGGCGCCAAGGTAGACGTATTTGTCTCCGATCAGAGCCCTTTTACCCAAGCCCAATTCGCACGCGCCAGGACCCTCGCGCTTGGCCCGGCGGCGCGGCCGTTACCAATCATCTCCGCCGAGGGCACCGTGTTGGCCAAGCTGCTGTGGTACCGGGCCGGCGGGGAAGTCTCGGAGCAGCAATGGCGCGATATGGCGGGGGTGCTTGCCGTTTCAGGCCCCGATCTCGACCGCGCCTGGCTCGAGCACTGGGCGGCGCGTCTCGGCGTGCGCGACCTGCTGACGCGCCTGGAGGCGGAGCTTTAGGCGCGCGCCGCCCTGTCGCGTCGCATCCCGGCCGGGCGTACCGGCGTTTTGTGGCAGGCTGCCCATTCTGAAGGCGTGGGTATCGGGGTACGGGTCTCCAGGCCCGCCGTAGCTTCAGTTTAGGGGCGCGGGTCTCCAGGCCCGCCGTAGCTTAACCTCCGGCCGCGGACGTGCTTGCCTGGATGACGCCCCGTGGCCGAACCAAGCGGGCCTGGAGACCCGCGCTCCTAAGGGTTGGCCGCTCGGGTGCCGGAGTGTCGCACCAAGCGGGTCTCCAGACCGGCGCTCCTAACCTGCGGCCTCCCAAGCGGGGCCTTGCGACGCCGCCGCCTCCGGCGCGGAGTCGGTCTGTGATAAGATGATGCCTGACCCCCCATGGAGAAGGTACTTAGTGAATCAGCAGGCCCTATCCTCGCTTATCTGGTCGGTGGCCGACCTGTTGCGGGGCGACTTCAAGCAGTCCGAATATGGGCGCGTGATCCTCCCCTTTACCGTCCTCCGCCGCCTGGATTGCGTGCTGGCCCCTACCAAGGACGCGGCGCTGCGGGAGTTTCGGGACAGAAGCGCCCAGAACGTGCCCTTCGCGCCGTTCGTGCTCCGCGCGGTGGGGCAAAACTTCTTCAACGTATCTCCGCTCGATTTGCCCCGCCTGATCGGCGATCAGGATAACCTGCGCGCCAACCTGCACGCCTACATCCGGGACTTCTCCTCCGATGTGCGCGACATCTTCGAGCGCTTTGACTTCGCCGCCCAGGTGGAGCGCCTGCACAAGGCCAATCTGCTCTATCTGGTCACCGAGAAGTTCGCCCACTTCGACCTCCATCCCGACCGGGTGGACAATATGCGGATGGGCCTGGTGTTCGAGGAGTTGATCCGCAAGTTCGCCGAGGCGTCCAACGAGACGGCTGGGGAGCATTTTACGCCGCGCGACGTGATCCGCCTGATGGTCAATCTGCTGTTTATCGAGGACGACGATGCCCTGACCCGGTCCGGCGTGGTGCGCACCATCTACGACCCCACCGCCGGCACGGGCGGCATGCTCTCGGTGGCCGATGCCTACCTGAGCGAGGCTAATCCCAATGCCCGGCTCATTATGTATGGCCAGGAACTGAACGACGAATCCTACGCGATCTGCAAGGCCGACATGCTGATCAAGGGCCAGGACGTGAGCCACGTGAAGCTCGGCAACACGCTCTCGGCCGACGGCCTGCCCGGCGAGAAGTTCGACTACATGCTCTCGAACCCGCCTTTCGGGGTGGAATGGAAGAAGGTGGAAAAGGAGGTACGGAAGGAGCACGAAAGCCGGGGCTTCAGTGGGCGCTTCGGTCCCGGCCTGCCCCGCATCTCGGACGGCTCGCTGCTGTTCCTTCTGCACTTGCTGGCCAAGATGCGTCCAGCCGCGCATGGGGGCAGCCGCATGGGTATCGTCCTGAACGGCTCGCCGCTCTTTACGGGCGGCGCCGGATCGGGCGAATCGGAAATCCGCCGTTACGTGCTGGAAAGCGATCTGGTGGAAGCGATCATCGCCCTCCCTACCGACATGTTCTACAACACGGGCATCGCCACCTACATCTGGATTCTGACCAACCGGAAGGTGGACGAGCGGAAGGGCCTGGTCCAACTGATCGACGGCTCGTCGTTCTGGCGGAAGATCCGCAAGAGCCTGGGTTCCAAGCGGAAGGAACTGGCCGACGAGCACATCGCGGCGATCACCCGCCTGTTCGGGGGATGCCTTGAAGCGGAGCAGGCCCTCGTGCTGGACGCGGCGGGCAAGGAGATAGACCGTGTGCTGTTGGAGCCCGGGACCGCGCTGCCGGAAGCGCCCGAGGGCGGCAAGGTCAAGCTCGTACCGATCGCCAAACTGTTCAGAAACGAGGACTTCGGCTACCGCACCATCACCGTGGAGCGCCCCTTGCGGGACGAGGCGGGCCGGGTCGTTTTGGGCGAGCGCGGCAAGCTGAAGGGCAAGCCGCAGCCGGATGCCTCCCTGCGCGACACCGAGAACGTGCCGCTGGGCGAGGATGTGGACACCTACTTCCGGCGCGAGGTGCTGCCCCATGCCCCGGACGCCTGGATCGATCACGAGAAGACCAAAGTGGGCTACGAGATCCCCTTCAACCGCCATTTCTACGTGTTCGAGCCGCCGCGTGAACTGGCGGAGATCGACGCCGACCTCAAAGCCTGCACCGACCGCATCCTCACCATGATCGAGGGGCTGACCGCGTGAGCTTCCCGCGATACGACCGTTACAAGGATTCCGGGGTGGCATGGCTGGGCGAGGTGCCGGCGCATTGGAGGATGGTCAAGATCAAGCATCTTACGTCCCGTATTGGTAGTGGAAAAACCCCCTTGGGTGGAAATGAAACTTATGTTGATGAAGGAGTGATGTTCCTCCGTAGCCAAAATGTCTATGACGAAGGGTTGTACCTTGACGATGTCGTCTATATCTCTGCGGCAGTTGACGAGCTGATGGCAGCAAGCCGGGTGCTTGCGTGCGATATTCTGCTAAATATTACCGGCGCATCCATAGGCCGATCTTGTGTAGTGCCGTCTGAGTTACCCGCTGCGAATGTTAATCAGCATGTGTGCATTATCAGGTTGGCGGATCCCTCCTATGTAGCCTTTGTAGGTTGGTGCTTCAAATCAGCCCCCATCAAAGGCCAAATCGATTTCGCCCAAAACGGGGCAGCACGCGAGGGTTTGAACTTTGAGCAGATTGCCGGACTTGTTGCAGCGTGCCCACCAGCCGAAGAACAACAAGCCATCGCCGCCTTCCTCGACCGCGAAACCGCCACGATTGACGCGCTCATCACCGAGCAGCGCCGCCTGATCGACCTGTTGAGGGAGAAGCGCCAGGCCGTTATCTCGCACGCGGTCACCAAGGGACTCGACCCCGAGGCGCCGATGAGGGATTCGGGGGTGGCGTGGCTGGGGGAAGTGCCGGCGCATTGGGCTGTGTGCCCTATCAAGCGAATGTCACTTCTCATTACTGACGGCGCTCACGCTTCGCCGGAGACGGCGGACGGAGTCTATGACTTCGTCTCGACAGCAGACATTGACGGCGATCTCATCGATTTCGACAGATGTCTCAAGACTTCGCCTTCGAGCTATGAATACCTCGTGCGCACTGGATGCCAGCCACTTCAGGGCGACGTCCTGTTTAGCAAGGACGGTACGATCGGCCGCACGGTGGTGGTCAGGATGCAACGTGCGTTTGTTGTGGCCTCATCGTTGATTATTATCAGACCTGATAGCGCCGTCTTGAAGTCGACATACCTCAACTACCTTTGTCAATCTAGCGTTGTGCGTCAGCAGGTCGACAGGCTGGTAAAGGGGGCGGGCTTGCCACGGCTTTCAATCCAAAATCTGCTCAAGGTGGTTGGTGTGTTCCCGCCGATCAAAGAGCAGCAAACTATTGTCACCTTCCTCAACCGCGAAACCGCCCGTATCGACGCCCTCATGGCCGAAGCCGAAACCGCCATCGCCCTGTTGCAAGAGCGCCGCACCGCCCTGATCTCCGCCGCCGTCACCGGCAAGATCGATGTGCGCGGGCGGGCGGCGTGGGAGGTGGCGTCCTGAAGCACAGATGAACAGATGGTACGGATGACACAGAATACGTCCCTGTTGAAGGGGGTGGGAAGGCTACGGAGGCGGATCCGGGCGGTGTGTACGCGAAACGGGTGTGAAATGAGCATGGGAGCGGGCATAGGAGCTGAACATGGGCCGACCAGGAGGTTCCGGCTGGGGTGCGCCTCACGTTTGATCCCGTTGGCGAAATGGTCTGGGAGCGGGCGCGGGGGGGCCGCGCCCCCGGCGGGACCCCGGCGGGCGCGCGGGCCGGCCCCCCCCCGGGGGGGACCACGGGGGGCGGAGGGCCCCCAAGGAAAGACG
>JAICHN010000465.1 GCA_025924845.1 Chloroflexota bacterium
CCAGTCGCCGCCGGCGCCGCCGTCCGCCGTACCGGAAGGCGCGGTGAATGCTGCCCCGGCGCCGCCCATCCCATCGGTGGAGACAAGGCTGTCCTTCGTCACCGCCACATCGGTCGCCGAGATCACAATGGTGGAAGCGAAGACCTCGCCGGGGACATTTAGGGAGTCGGCAATCTTGTCCAGCGCTTCGCCGGTCTTGCCGGGAGGTGACGGTATCTTGAGGTCGCCGACCGAGGGCACGAGGGCCGTCAGGTCAGTCTTACCGATGCCCACCTCCTTGCCCTCGATAGTGACGTTGCCGAGCATCGTGACCATGCCCGCCGCGACGTCGAAGCCCTTGCCGGCCTTGATCCTGATGTTGTCGCCAAAGATGCCGCCGCCCTCCATGATCACCGATCCCGTGGTGTCGATCTCCGGCGTGCTGAGACTGTCGAGCGAGGCGCCGATGGGTAGCGCCAGCAGCACGCCGCCCCCGACGAAGATCACATTTTTCTTGCCGAAGTCGGCCTTACCCATCAGAAACGTTGGTACACAGATGATGAACACATCGTGTTGCGGAGGCAGGGGAGGACATGCTGCTTCCTGGCTCCCTAAGTTGCCCGGATGCGGATGAGATTGCCAGAAGCAGGTATCGGGCGGCGGGTTGGGCAAAGGTGGCCGCGGGGGCTCGTCGCCTTGGCTGCAGCCGTCGTCCCAGGCATTCACCAGACGTCCAAACCCCTTCAGGGCATCGTCCGCAAGCAGACTCGAGTCCTGCAACTTGCCCTGCAGCACGTCGAGGAGCCCTGGCACCAGATTCTGCACCAGATCGCCGGCATGACTCGCCAGGTCGTTGGCGAACGCCTGAGCCTGATCCACGCCCTCCGGCAGCGTGAAGGTCTGGTCGAGGTCGAGCGCGAGCAGGTCATTGCCGTCCACCTGTGGCGTGACCGTCCCCAGCGTGACCGAGGTGCCGTCGTAGGTCCCCTCCAGGGAGGCGCCGGCGTGCGGCTTGCTGCAATCCAGCGAGCCCTGGAACGTCTTGGCGTCGGTGTCGATCGTGATCGAGTACTTGCAGGCGGCCTTGCCCGAGATCGTGCCGGAATAGCTGTTCGTGTCCGCCCGTGCCCGCGTGCTCGGCTGCACCCACGCCGCCAGCAAGGACAGGGCTATGAGCATCGTCATGATGCCCCGTCCGGTGCCGAGTCGTCGTCGCTGCGGGGGCTTCCATACGCGGCGGATCAAGCGAAGCAACGTCATGGAAGAAGGGATTCTGCTTGGTTCTGCCGTGCCGGTTTGCATGTAAACAGCCCTTTCCCAGGTCATAGGACGATCCATTCGAGACTTCGGTCAGACTAATCTTTCCCTATCGTGCATGGAAGGCCGGGCGCTGTCCACGAACACGAACCTGCAAAGTGAGGTGAAAACTTCTCCGCGGCCGGGTACACTGATGGGCACATACGCAACCCGTGAAGACGACGCGGGACGAAAGTGACTGTGGATTCGGATTTCATCCGGTTGGAAACGTTTGGTGCTGCTCTCAAGCACTTCCGCACGGCAGCGAGGCTGACACAAGAGGAGCTGGCGGAGCGGGCAGGCCTGAGTGCGCGGGCGCTCATGTACCTGGAGCGGGACGCCCATCGTCCCTATCGGACTACGGTGCGGCGCCTGGCGACGGCACTGGGACTGACGCCGGCGCAGCACGAGGCACTCAAAGCAATGTCACGTGGCCTGGTTCCCGCGGCCTCTACCACCGCTGCCAACCGGGATAGCAGCGAATCGGAGACTATAGCGGAGCGAGGGGCTTCCGCCGGTTTTCCTCCTCCGCGTGACACAGCCAGGATCTCGCGTGACTCCGCAAGCTTCGCGTCGCGGTCAACGCCACCTCTCCCGACCAGCGCGCTCATCGGCCGTGCTCAAGAGGTGGCCGAAGCCCTCCGGCTGCTTCGTCGACCGGACGTCCGGCTGCTTACGTTGAGCGGCCCTGGCGGCGTCGGCAAGACCCGCCTCGCCTTGCAGCTAGCGGCCGACCTGCGCGCCGGCAGCGCCAATGATATTGTGTGGATTTCCCTGGCCGCCATCACAGAACCCGCGAACGTGCCTGCCGCCATCGCCGAAGGACTCGGCCTGTCGGAGGACGCAGGGCAGTCGGTGCTCGAGACGCTACGTCGCCACCCGCGGCTCAAGCGGCTAACGCTGCTACTGGACAACTTTGAACACGTGCAGGATGCCGCGCCAATGATCGGGGATCTGCTGGCAACATGTCCTGGGCTGCGCGTGCTGGTCACCAGCCGCGCGGTGCTTGGCATCCGCGGCGAACACCTGTTCCCCGTCACTCCACTTCCCTTGCCGGATTTGGCGCACTTGCCCCCCGCCGACAGGCTGGCACAGAATCCCGCGATCGACCTGTTCATGCAGCGCGCGCGTGCCACAAGCCCCTCGTTCGCCATCACCGACACCAACGCGGCAGCAATTGCAACGATCTGCGTGCGGCTTGACGGGCTGCCGCTGGCGATTGAGCTGGCCGCGGCGCGCTCCACATTGCTGGCTCCGCCGGCGCTCCTTTCCCGCCTGGAGCATCCGCTGCGGTTCCTGACGCGGGGGCCGCGCGACCTGCCGCCGCGGCAGCGTACGCTGCGCGCCACGATTGCCTGGAGTCACGACCTTCTGACTATGGAGGAGCAAAGGCTGTTTCGGCGACTGGCGGTCTTCTCGGGCGGCTGCACGGTAGACGCAGTCGAAGACGTTTGTAACGACGATGCCGCGCATACATATGAGACTCTTGAACACCTTAGCTCACTCCAGGAGAAGAGCTTGTTGACGACGAGCACCGGGGTCTCGCCCGACCGGAACGACGGTGAAACGCGCATCGACATGTTGGAGACGATCCGAGAGTATGCGCTGGAGCGGCTGGACGAAAGCGGGGACGCCGAAAGGATCCGGACTCGTTACCTGGCACACTTCCTTGCTTTGGCCGAGACGGCCGCGCCGGTGCTCATGACCGAAGCACAATCACGATGGCTGGCGCGCCTGGAACAGGAGTACGGCAATCTGCGCCGCGCGCTGCGCCTGACGTGTGAGCGCACGGACGCCGCGACCGGATTGCGGCTGGCAGGACTGTTGTGGCGGTTTTGGGAGCTGCGCGGCCATTTGAGCGAAGGGCAAACGTGGCTCAACACTCTGCTGTCCCTGGATGAAAAGACAGGCTTTCAGGCGCCGGCAACGCTTCGTGCCAACGCGCTGCGCATCACGGGAGCGCTGGCCTACGGGCAGGGACGCTATGACATGGCCACGGCACTGACCGAACAAGCGCTGAGCCTCTACCGTGCTCAAGCCGATAGCACCGGCATCGCCGCGGCGCTCAATAACCTGGGGCTCATCGCACGGGAACAAGGTACCTACACCCGCGCGGAGGCATTGTTTGAGGAGAGCCTGGCAATCAAACGCGAGCGCCGGAATAGGCAGGGTGAGGCGCTCACGCTGAACAATCTTGGGAATGTCGCCATGGCGTTAGGCCACTACCAGCGTGCGGCGGCATTGCATGCCGAGAGCCTGGCGATCGAGCGCGAGCTGGGCAACAGATGGGGTATCGCCACTTCGCTGCACAATCTTGCCGAAGTCGCACGCGATCAGCAAGACCTGGCTGCCGCAGCGCACCTGCTCGAGGAGAGCCTTGTCATCAAGCGAGAGCTAGGAGATTACCAAGGCATCGCTATCTCCCTCGATGGTCTGGCCGAAGTCGCCCGCCGGCAGGGCGACTTCGAGCGTTCGGAGCGCCTCGCCGCACAAAGTCTTGCCGCCTATTTCACGCTGGCCGATCAATTGGGAATCGCGCGGGCGCTGGAAGGCCTCGCGGCCACCGCATACGCGTTAAGGAACCCGGCGCGGGCCGCTCGTCTCTGCGCCGCGGCCGCGGCGCTCCGCCAGAGTACTGGGGCGCCACTGCCCATGAATGAGAAAGCCGGCTTCGACCGCACGGTCGAGGCTGCGCGCTCAGCGCTCGGCACTGAGGTCTTTGCACTCGAATGGCAGGCGGGCGAGGCCATGGGGTTGGACGAAGCGGTAGCGTATGGTCAGACGCGCGCCGTTTAAGCCGGGGCCGTAGGGTAGATTGCTGCCTTAGACCACCTGACCGGCGAGCATCATGGCGGCGCCCTTTTCCCCGATCATGATCGCCGGCGCCTGTGTGTTGCCGCTGATCAGGGTGGGCATGATCGAGGCGTCGATCACTCGGAGTCC
>JAICHN010000466.1 GCA_025924845.1 Chloroflexota bacterium
CCGCTGATTGGCCGTGAAAGCCAACAATCGCTGGCCGAGTCAATGCTGCGGCGTGGCGTGGACGGTGTCTCGGTGCGCCTGCTCACGCACACCGGGCCGGGAGGGGTGGGGAAAACCCGCCTGGCGCTGGAAATTGCCTCCGCCCTGACGGATGAATTTGTCGATGGAGTAGCCTTTGTCCCGTTGGCCCCTCTGAATGACCCGGGTATGGTCATGCCGGCGGTGGCGAGCGCCCTTGGCTGGGACGATTCAGGCGATGTACATCCAGGGGCCTGGTTGGCCGAACAATTACACAGGTGCCGTGTCCTATTGGTATTGGACAATTGCGAACAGGTGCTTGCCGCGGCGCCCGAATTGGTGGAACTGCTCGAAACATGCCCCCGGCTCGTCATTTTGGCAACCAGCCGATCGCCGCTTCGCCTGCGCGGCGAACAGGTGTTTCCCATACCGCCCCTTGCCCTGCCGACCGCGGCGGCGGAGGGCGATCTTGCCGTGCTGGGGCACGTGCCGTCGGTAGCGCTGTTCGTGCGCCGCGTGCGCGCCGCCCAGCCCGCGTTCAAGATTACGATCGCGAACGCGCCGACGATCGCCGCCATTTGCCGGCGGCTGGATGGGCTACCTCTTGCGCTCGAACTGGCGGCGACGCATCTGGTCGTCCTGTCGCCCGCCGGATTGCTGGCGCAGTTGGAGCATCGACTGGCCGTCCTGGTCAATGGGGCGCGCGATCTGCCGCCACGTCAGCAAACGCTGCGGGCCACGCTCGCCTGGAGCCATGATCTCCTCTCGGCGGCCGAACGGATGGTCCTCCGCCGGCTCTCGGTATTCAAGGGCGGCTGGACCCTGCAAGCCGCCGAGGCGGTGTGCTCGTCATATCCCGGCGCCGGCATGGAGTATGGAAAAGGCCGAGAGATACCCGTTCCCATCTTGTCGTGCGTGCTGCAATCACTGGTCGAGCACAGTCTGGTCATGCGTGAGACGCTGCCCGAATGCGGAGGCGATGAGCCGCGCTACTCCTTTCTCGAAACCGTTCGTGAGTATGGACTTGAGCTGCTCATAGACGCGGGCGAAGAGGCGGATTCGCGTCGGGCCCATACCTTGTTTTTCGCTGATTTCGTGGAGCAGGCGGCGCCCTGGCTGATGGGAGGCGGGCGTGATCCCTGGCTGCGCCGCTTGGATCGCGAGCTTGAGAACCTGCGGGCCGCCCTGGACTGGTGCCAGGCCGAACGGCAGCATGCCACGTTGCTTCGCTTGGTAGGCGGCCTGATCTGGTACTGGTACTTCCGCGGGTACCTGGGCGCCGGGTATCGGCGACTGGAACTTGCCCTGGCTTGCGCCGAGGCAGTCGGCCCGAACCACTATCCCGAACCTTGGGCGCGCGCGCTCTGGGGGGCCGGGCGGCTGGCTCATCTGCTGGGAGACGAAGTGCGTGCCGCCAAGCTGCTTGGCGAGAGCGTGGCTCGTTGGCGGGCGATCGGCGACCAGCGCGGCCTGGCCTATGCCTTGACCGACCTTGGTCAGGTTGCTTTCTTCCGGGGCGAGATTGAGGCGGCGAGGATCTATACCGATGAAGGCGTGGCTCAATTTCATGCCGCCGCCGACCGCTGGGGCAAGGCGCTGGCCTTGCAGCACCTGGGACGGGTGGTGCTGGCCGAAGGTGACGAGGATGGGGCCGCGTCCCTATACGGCGAAGTACTGGCGATCTACGATGAACTGGGCGATCCCTGGGGACGTGGTATGCCCTTGCTGGGCCTGGGGCGGGTCGCCCTGTCGCGCGAAAACTTCAGGGAAGCCCGCCGGTATCTGGAGGATGGCCTGACCGTATTCCAGCACTCCGGTGAGCGTCGAATGTCGGCCATGGCCTTGAGCAGGCTGGGGCAGTTGGCACGCAAGGAGGGCGATGGCCTCCGTGCCGGCGCCTGCTATCAGCAATCGATCGTGCTTCGCCACGAACTTGGCCAATTTATGTCAATTGGCGTATCGCTCACTGCTTTGGCCGCCCTGGCCTGCCGGCGTGGCGAGGTGGAACGCGCCGCCCGGCTCGGTGGAGCGGCCGAGGCGCTCCTGGAGCAGCGCGGCCGGCAGCAATCACCGCGCGACCGTGAGGATCACCAAAGGCTGATGGCGGCGGTCAGGGGCCAGATGGGGGTTGCCCGTCTTGCCGCTCTCTGGGAAGAAGGACGGACGCTGCGGCGTGAGCAGGTGCTCGCCCTGGCGCTTAAGCCATGAGCGGGACCGTCCGGACTATGGGCTGCCGGCACGAGCGGCCCGCGAGCGCGATCAGGGCTGGGTACTACTCCAGATGAATCCTCTTCCCCCCGCGCTACTCATTCCCCTGATCGGTTCGCTGTCGCTCGACACCTTCGCCGTTTCCCTGGCGGTGGGAATCGCTCCGCTGCCCCGATCGACCAGGATGCGCTTCGCGGCAGTCTGCGCGGGAGCGGAGGCGGTCATGCCCCTGGTCGGGTTCGCGCTGGGCAGCCTGGCCACGCGCCTTGGCGATTTCGCGACCTGGCTGGGCGCGGTAGTCGTGCTCGGCGCCGGTATTTTGATGATTCGGGAAGGGTTGGAGGGTGAGGATGAGTTGGAGGAGGCCGTGGAGCGGGCGGCGCTGGGCGGCCCGGCCATGCTCCTGCCGGCGCTTAGCGTAAGCATGGACGAGTTGGCGGTGGGTGTGGCGCTCGGCGCTTTCCGTTTGCCCCTGATTCCGGTGATCGCGGCGATTGCCGCGCAGGCGTTCGTAGCCTCCCTACTCGGCCTGCGCCTGGGTTCGGCGTTGGGCGAGCGGATAGGCCGGCCCGCCGGCCTACTCGCGGGCCTCTCTCTGTGCGCGGTGGCCGCGTGGTTGGCGATCGGAAAAGTCGCGGGGTGGACCTAAGCGGGGCGAGTCCTTCTTCCGTCATCCCTCGGCGTGCGGCAACTACCAAGAATGAACTGTGGTTCAGGATTATAGGTTCTTGCTCACCTCACATGTCTTCAGGAAGGCGCCAATTGGCTACCGTACGGTAGCGTAGCGGTCTACATGCCTGGCGTCTGCCCGCCGTCAATAATCACCTCGGCTCCCGTGATCGACGACGCGCGATCGGACACGAGTAGCAAGGTCATTGCGGCGATCTCCGCCGGGTCGGCCGCATGGCCAAGCGGGATGGCGGCCACCGCTCGTGCCCTTGCCTCTTCGACGCTGATCCCTGCCGCGAGCGCGTTCTGCCGGGCCAATCGTTCCGCCCGTTCCGTTGCCGTTAAGCCGGGCGAGATGGCATTGATCCGGATGTTATATTGAGCAAGTTCCTTCGCGATACCTCGTGTGAAGTTGAGCAACGCCGCGTTGGTCGTACTGCCGGGTAGGAAGGTAGGACCAGGAGTTCGGCCCGCCGCTCCCACGATGTTCACGATCCGCCCGTCCTGCCGTTCGATCATGTGCGGGACCACGGCGCGGACCAGCCGGATGTAGCCGAGTAGCTTGAGTGACCACGTTTCCAGGTATACCTCGTCATCGAGGTTGAGGAAGTTACCGGCCCGCGATGCCCCGGCGTTGTTGACCACGATATCGATGTGGCCCAGGTGCCCAAGTGCCTCGGTGACTACGCGATCTACGTCGTTTGCCTTGCTCATATCCGCGGACACTGTCGCGACCTTGACGGCAGCACCATAAGTCGGCAGAGCTTCGATCGCTTGCCTGGCTGCCATCAGGCGCTCAACATTGCGGCCGACGATAACAACGCAAACCCCCTCCTCATAGAGGGCCATGGCGCAAGCTCGGCCGATTCCGGCGCTCCCCCCAGTGATAATCGCCGCCTTACCGGCCAATTTTAGATCCACTTAGCTCACCTCTGATGTGATTGGATCGAATACTGCCTCGGGTAATGCACCGCATATACGTTGAAAGGCATGCGCGATACGGTGGCCATGATTGGGATCGAGCGGAAGTATTGCTGCCTCTTGCTCGGTACACCAGCGGACATCGAGTGTCTCGTCAGTCACCCGTGGTTCCTGATCGCCATCCCTAGGACGGCACAGGAAGACGAACTGATAGAGGTGGAAGGGCGATCTCGCATTCCAGAGTCTGGAGTCATACACACCGCTCAAACCCACCGGTTCAACCTTCAGGCCAGTCTCCTCCCATGCCTCGCGACAGGCGCCCTCGGCCGGCGTCTCCCCAACTTCGAAGGCCCCACCGGGCATTGCCCACAGCCCATCGTCTTTGCGCTGAATGAGCAG
>JAICHN010000467.1 GCA_025924845.1 Chloroflexota bacterium
ACCTGGGCGGCACCGGGATGCTCGCCTCCGACGGGGCACGTGACGACACGTGGGACCCATCGGGCCAGGTGACCGCCACGCAGGTGCCCGGCGGCACCGGGTACACGGTGATGAACGACGCCCACGGTGACCTAACGGCGACGTTCGCCCCGACCGTCTCGGCGGCCGGCCTGGCCGGGCACGCCGCCTACGCCCCCTACGGAACCCCCACGGCCACCGGGTACCGGCCCGACATCGGTTTCCAGGGCGACTACACCGACCCCTCAACCGGCCTGGCGATGATGGGCGCCCGCTGGTACAACCCCGGGACCGGATCGTTCGCCGCCACTGACGTGATCGACGGCATGCCCCTGCCCGCCACGGTCGACGGAAACCCCTACGCCTACACCAGCGGCGACCCGCTCACCGAGACCGACCCCACCGGGCACGAGTGGGATCCGGTGCAAGCCGTCGTGGATACCGCTCGGCAGGTAGAGGGCGATCTTGAGCAGGGATACGAGGAATTCAAGAACCTGCCGGTGTCGCCCGGGGAGATTGGATGGGGTGCTACCCCCACCTGGCTGAGCTACCTAGGATGGGGCGCCGCAATCGCAGGCCTGACCGCCTCAATGTTGTACTACACGCAGGGGTCGGCCTCAGGCGGTGACTGCCCCGCCGGTCCTGGCACCTGCTACGTCCCGCAGGACCGCGCCTACGGGTACTACGCCGAGGCCCCCGGCGCCGGGGGATCCGCTGACCTCGGCGAGAGCGCCTCAGGCGCCTCGCCCGACGGCGGCTGTTCTTCATTCGCGGCCTGCTGGAGGCCCCTCCCGCCCCCGCCACCGCGGGACTGCTTCGCCGCCGGCCTCTGCAGTGCGAAGGCTCCCAGCGAGGGCGCCGCTCATGCCCCCACCGTCACCCACACGGTCACGACGGCTAAGAGCTATGCACTGGCCTGTCAGACTGGCCCCTGCTATATCGCCACCACCACCGGCAACGCAAACGGTGCAGACGGCCTGAGTCCCATCCTGACCGCTAGCCCTACCAGCGGTGGTGTTACGGTGGAGGACCCAACCCCGCAGCCAGCCGCTGCGGGGGCGGGTGCAGGCAACGGTAGAGGTGCTTGCGCGCATATCAATGTGACCTGGCTGCCGAGCATGCCCAAGAGCCAGTTCGACATTAAGGCAGGAGCATTGCAATCGCTCAGTGATGCGGGTGCCTTGTTTAAAGCGCCTAATCCGGTAGCCCGAGATCGTACCCTAGCGGCGAACTATAAGCGAGATTTGATCGCGAGAGTATTTGATCAATTCGGATCCATAAATCCAGATTTTGCCGAGCGGCTAAAGGAGCGCATACTTTCAATGCAAGTCGATCATCCGCACGATCTTCAGCTCGGAGGGCTAGATGATCCTGCAACGAACATGCATATCCTGGACGCGCATACAAACTTTACCCTTGGCACTGAAATATGGGGACAGATCCGCAGCCTTGCGGACCATACCCCAATATGCATCGATGTCCAGGGGCGGTCATGATTGCTAGCGAACTTCGCCAGATGGTTGTGGATGCGCGATCTGTTCTTGCGGAGGATCCGGAATGGTCCATGATGAATTCAATTCCAGAAGGAACCTCTCGTCTTCTTTCGGCGGAAACTCCTGCCGAATACCAGGAATTCCTGCAGGTGAGTGATGGTGCCAACTTTGGATGGATCATTACATTCAGTTCCAAGAAGGTTGGCGAGAGTCAATACCTCGCGGATGAGAGGGAGGGTGCCCCGGTAAGGCTTGGTCGTGAGGCGTGGTTCTGCTTCGGAATGGTGATCGAAGACCCGCTTTTCATTAACCGTATGGATGGGACTGTCTGGGGTTTTCCGGATACTGGCGTGATCTGGTGGCAGAGTGCTGTTTTTGAGCGGTTCGCGGACAGCCTTGGCTTCTTCCTGGAAGACTATGCGTTCGGAGAAAGATACTTGAATTTTACTGGTGTATCTGAAGATGACCAGTGGATCCGGCTGCTTCGGCGCATTGGGCGGAATCTTTGATCCTGGAATTAACGATGTTAGCTGGCCCTTGACTGTGGAGTCCAGAATTACCCGAATCTCAATTCCGAAGGGCGCGAGCGGTGATCTCGCATGGGCAAGTAGACGGCTGACCGGCATGTTCA
Organism: Chloroflexota bacterium; assembly: GCA_025924845.1. Next base: position 2,143 of record JAICHN010000467.1, read on the forward strand.
CGCGCTTTCAGAACCGATATCCCCTGCCGGAGGGGAGTGCCGGTGAGGTCTGGGCTGCCGCGTCGTTGCTTGGCACGCCGGGCTATGTCGACCTTGCTCAGCAGGTGGCCGGACTTCCCTTGTGTGGTGGATTGCTCCGGCTTGTCGGGTCGTCCGAGGGCAGGTTGGCATCAGTCTTCGTTCAGGAAGGGTTTCCGGAATTCGCCTCTAGAGCAGTGCCCTTCGCCGTCGATTGGATTGGCCGGGTCGTCGCGATAGATCAGGCACGGTCACCAGGCCTTCTCTTGATTGAGCCTGGCTCGGGTGACGCATTCGAGATCGATGAGTCGTTCGCCGACTACTTCAATGTCGATGTCGTGGATGATCCTGACACATTCCTGGCTGCTGACCTCTTCCAGGATTGGCAGAGCGATGGCGGCGGGCTTCCGGGTGCCGGTGAGTGCGTCGGGTTTAAGGTGCCACTGTTTCTTGGTGGAGCTGGGGCGGCATCAAACCTCGAATTGACTGACCTAGGGGTCTACTGGAGTTTCGCGGCTCAATTGCGGGTACGCACGCAAGGACTGCCGTCTGGAACGCGAATTAGCGGGGTCGGTATCGAGGAGGCCTAACCTCGATCTGCTGAGGTGGTGCCGGCGCGCCGATGCGTCGGTGAGTCGTAGGAACCCCGCATGGTCTTGATGCTAAGGCTCTGGGTTCTCGGCGGCGAGCGGCCAGGGTGGCGGGTAGGCATCCAGGAACTGGGCGTAGACCTGCTCGGTGACTAGGGCGAGGGGCCAGCCAGATGGGCACCACAGGCGGGCATTGGACAGCACGGCGATCTCACCGTCGTCGGAGTCAGCGCGGGTGACAACTGCGCCGAGTTGCTCGCGGCTGATGCCAAGTCCGCGCAGGGCGTGCCCGAGTGGCGTGGGGTTCTTCGCTTCATGTTGAGGTGCTGGCAGGTGGCCGCACGGGGCGATGCCGAGAGTGGTGCGGGCGGGGCCGGGTACCCTGCTGGTCACGACCAGGGCGGTTATTCGCGCGACCCGGATGCCAGCCGCGCAGTGGAGGTGTCCCTCGCGGCGGTGGAATCTAGCGGGGGGCAGGGCGCCGAGGAGCGCTCGTTCCTCGTCGCTAAGGTCGTGCGCGGGCCGCGCGGAGATGTCGGCGGTGAGGAGGCCCCCAGTGATGGTCTCGAAGAGGGCGGTGGCGCCGAGTTCGATGGGTGCTTCGCCTCTGCGCAGCAGCAGGCGGGCGAGCTCCTGCGCGGCGGTCCGGGTGGTTACCACTGCCGGGTGCGGCGGGACTAGATGGCGTTCACGGATCGGGTCATCAGGCACTTGGCCGACCGGGTTCTTCGATGGCTGCGGCCAGGTTGGTGATGGCCTCGCTGAGGCCTGCGACTGCTGCCTGCAGCCCGATGGCGTGATGGCGTGATGCGCAGGTCGCGAGGCTTGCCATCGCGGCGGACAGGATCCCGGCAGCGGTGATGAGCTGGCGGAGCGTGGCATCACGGTCGTGGCTGCTGCCTGATGGCAGCCGCCACGCCAGGATCGTGTCGCGGGCCGCGTGGTGCAGGGCCGTGCCCGGCTCATAGGGGTCGGCCAGCTCGTCGGCGCCCTCGAAGGCCAGCACGTCAGTGAATCTGCTCCACGCGGACAGGAGCAACTCGGCGCCAGATGTCACGTGCCGCGTGAATCCGGCTGGCATGGCTCCAGGCGGCGAGTCCTCGGGCGGCGATGACAGCGATCCCCTGACCGTCGCCTGGTTGCGCGCCGCGCACCTCGCGTTTTACGTGCCCCTGCCCGCTGCACTGGCAGCCGTCTTTCCTGACGCCGTCACCGCGCTCCTGCGCTAAAGGCTCGCGGCAGTACGCCGCCGCACAGGGCCTATTCAGGGGGTTGCTTGCAGCGGTGACCGGCTGCTTGCTTCCCGACCGCTCAGGGGAGCGCATCCATGGTCAGGACGTTGTTCATCCTGCTGGCGCAATTCGGCCATGACGCCAGCTGGCTCATCATTTTCCTCGCGTGCGTTATCGGCGTGCTCGTGCTGCTCTTCGTGATAGTCACGCTCGCCACGGCCTTCGAGCGC
>JAICHN010000468.1 GCA_025924845.1 Chloroflexota bacterium
GAGCCGGTGAGGCGGTAGACGAGCAGGGGGAGGGCCAGGTTGGTGAATGACGTGCCAAGGGTGGAGATCGCCTGCCCACCCCAGAAGATCCAGAAATCGCGGGAGAGGCCGCGTGCCTGGCCTGTCATAGCTGTTCCTCATTCTCCGGCTCGTCGCCGGCAGGAGGCGCGCCGCGAAAGTAGGTAGGAAATAGAGTCTGCATGAACCTGTACGTCGTGCGGCCAGGCTCAGGCGGCGTACCGTCCGCCGTCTCATACCCGTCGAGCAACTCCCGCAACTGGGCGGAGAGCGCTTCGACCTCTTCAGGGCGCAGCCGCAGCAGCCGCCAGTCCCAGCGAAGCGCCCGCTCGGCCGGCGGATTCTTGCTTTGTACATCGATCCAGCCGCGCCCGATACTCTCGCGGATCTCTTCATTGGTGATGGCGAGGAAGCTCGAGGCGGCCCCCTGCATGCCCTGGGCCCCGGCGCTCTCCTGAAGTAGGTCGCTGAAGACGAAGAGGTACGCCGCGGCAATGTAGCGCTTTTCCACGATGCCGGAGACGAGGCGGGTATCGACGACGCGGATAAGCTTGTGCCGCTCCAGCAGATTGACGTGGTAGTAGAGCGACTTAGGGGACTTCTCCATAATGGCGGCGATGTCCTTCACGGTGGCGGGGGTGCGGCGCAGAATCTCGATAATCCGCAGACGCAAGGGGTCAGCCGTCACCTTGAGCGTCTCCAGGTCGTCTATGAGCAACCGATCATCCGGGCGAGGCAAGGCTTCAGCCATCCCATTCTCCTACACCATCGAAATTATTTTTGATAATCGCCATCGTAATTGGACCGAGATTCATTGTCAATACGCCTGGGCCAATCCGATCTCGTCGCGCATACACCAGGCTCCGGCAGTCGGCTATACTTGAGCAGCATCGGCCGAGGCCGCTTGCTCGATCCGATGCCGGCATCCCGGCGCGATAAGACAAAGAGTGAAGAAAGCGAAGTGAGCCGTGAAGATCGGCGTGGTGGTTCCCCTGGGGGGAGGGGCAGAGACTGAACATGTCGTTCGCTATGCGGAGACGCGTGCCTTCGCGCGGCAGGCTGAGGCGGCCGGCTTTGACTCCGTCTGGATCTTCGACCATATGCTGTTTCGTCGGCCCGAGCAGCCAACCAAGGGCCCCTGGGAAGCGTGGACGGTCCTCTCCGCCCTGGCCGAAGCTACCACGCGAGTCGCGTTGGGCACCCTCGTCCTCTGTACACCGCTACGCAATCCCGCCGTGCTTGCCAAAATGGCGGTCACGCTTGATGAAGTGAGTGACGGACGCCTGATTCTGGGCCTGGGGACCGGTTGGCATCAGCCGGAGTTTGACGCGTTCGGCGTCCCATTCGACCATCGGGTTGACCGCTTCGAGGAGGTGCTGGAGATCATGGTGCCGCTCCTGCGCAAGGGCCGGGTCAGCTTCCAGGGAAAGTATCACAGCGCGGTCGATTGCGAGATTCTGCCCCGTGGCCCGCGATCGTCCGGGCCGCCCATCCTCATCGCGTCATCCGGGCCGCGTATGCTCCGCCTGACCGCCCGCTATGCCGATAGCTGGAACACGGCGTGGTATGGCAAGGTCGATGCCCTGGACCCCCGCCGCGCCGAGTTGGAAGCGGCGTGCGTTGCCGAGGGGAGAGACCCCGCCACGCTGGAAGTAACGGTCAGCGTAATGGTCGACTACAGCGGGGCCGCCGATGAGGGCAGTGCTCGACCGCCGCTTTCAGGTTCGCCGGAGGAGATAGCCGCCGGCTTACGCGGCTATGCGGATGCCGGGGTCGGCCATGTGATGTGCTTGCTTCAGCCGGTGAACACGGAGTCGTTGGCGCGCTTCGCCGAGGCGCTTGCCGTATATCATCGGGCCGGCAGCTAACGGATCCAGGCCGTCCTCAGCTGGTCTCCGCGTCTCCACCTGCCTCGGACGCGTCGTCCCCTGCCCAGCCGGCCTCGTCGTCGCGGCCCGATTTGGCGATCAAGAAGCCGCGCGCCCGTTCCATCAGCGGATAGCGATTGGCCAGGGCCCAGAAGGCGGGACCATGGCCCGGCACCTGCAGGTGGGCCAGCTCATGCACAATCACCGAATCCACCACCCAGGCTGGGAACCTCTGGAGTGCGTGGGAGAGGCGGATCGTGCCCGTGGCCGGCGTGCAACTGCCCCAGCGCGCGCCCTGATTGGTCACCCAGCGGATAGAGCGGGGACGCAGCTTGCCGCCGAAGTAGCGGGCGCTGAGTGCCGCCGCCCGCGCCGCCAGGCTCTCGTCATTCACGGTCGGGGCGGGCCGCAGCGCCTTCCGCTCCAGTCGGCGCCGCAGAGAGGCGATCAGCGGAGCAAGTTCCTCATCGGTCATCCGCGCCGGCGCCCGCACGATCATGATGCCGCCGGTCACGCGGGCGCTCACCGTGCGCACCCGCCGCTCGCTTCGCTCCACCCGTACTTCCACGATAGGCCCCCTTCTCACCTGATGGTAGCAAGAGGGGGCGTTGCTCAGATCCTCCTCGTTTACGGCGATGATGTCGCGGACGATCACTTGGTCGAACAGGGTAGTGTTGGTGTTGCCGTAGACCATGGCGCCGATCGGGGTGCCGCGGTAAGTGCTGTCGGCAGGATCAGGTGAGTGGCGCATTCCCTGGAGCACGCTGTCGACGATGCTCACGCGGCTCGATCCCGGTTCGACGTTGAGTCCGCGCAGGATGTTGCCCTGCCCATCTATGGTCACGCTCGAGACGGCGATACGCGTGCCCCAGAGATCCAGCATCTGGAAACCGGGGACAATGGGGCGCAGCGTCGAGTTTGCGACGCTCAGCACCATGTTGCTGTGCAGTTGCAAGATATCCGGCCGGAGCAGATAGGCGCCGGACGAGAGTTGGAGCGTGCCGTGACCGGCGCTGTTGAGCGCGACCAACGCACTCTGGAAGGCGGTCGTGCTGTCGGCGACGCCGTCCGGGCGTGCCCCGTACGAATCGACGCTGATCACCGGTAGGAGCATCGTGGGTGTTGCCGTCGCAGTCGGAGTGGTGGTCGGCGTATGGGTGGGCGTTGCGGTACGCGTGCTGGTCGGAGTACGGGTAGCCGTCCGGGTGTGGGTCGGTATCGCGGTGCGCGGCATGCCCGGCGTGCGCGTCGTAGTGCCGCATCGAGTTGCCGTTCCCGTTGGCCTGACCGTCGCGGTTGCGGTATTGGAGGGAGGATCGGTCGGCGTGCCGGACTCGGTGGAGGTACTGGATGCGGTATTGGTCGGTGTATCCGTCGCACTCCCGGTGGGCGTCCGCGCAGCGGTGTCGGACGCCGTATTCGTGGGCAATGTAGTCGGTGTGTCCCTGGGTGTCTGGGTCGCGGTGCCGGTCGGCGTGGATGATGCAACAGACCAGGCAGGGGCGCTACCCGCCCGTCACTGTCCCCTGGACGAACTTGTCTGCTAACCGCGCATAGGCGATGGCTTTCCGGGGCACGAGCTGATTCCCCGAGTCAACGGTGATCCCGACGTAGTAGTTGTCGCGGTGGAACAGCACTTTGAGCACATAGGATGGACGGCCCTGGAGGAGGTACTGGTACCCGAAGGCAAAGCTCTCGTCACCGATCTTTTGCGCCGAGACATCCACCTCGTGGTAGCCCTGGAACCGGCTTGCGTCGTGCCGAATGCGGTTGGCGAACAGGTCAAACGCCGCCTGTGCGCCGGCTGGACTCTGATGAAGATTGACGCTTTGCTCGACGTACGTTGTCTGGTTTTCAAAGCCCTGGTAGTAACCATAGACACGGCCGGTACGCTGCACCGTTGCAAGATCAACCTTGTTGTCGAGCGCGTAGCGGTTGTTATCGCGGAAGACGGCCCTATCCGCCGGAAACGGGATATCGTTCGCTGGGATAACATGGCCCAGCAAGGCGCTGGTGTCGAGGGGCGTGGTGATCCGCGTCGCGGGGAGGGCGAACACCGTGAACGTTTTGACTGTTGCCGGGATGTAGGTAAAGACGAGCCCAACTAGGTCACCGGGATCGAGGAGATTCACGTGCGTCCAGGGCACCATTTCCCGACCATCGATGAGGAGTCGATACAGGTTTCCATGAACTTCCAGCCGATAGGTATGGAAGCCGGCGTCGGGCCGCAACGCGGCGCCCGGGGCGTAGTAAGGCTGGAATGCATACCAATACAATGAGGCCACGTTCGTTGCCGCCTTCTCGCCCCCGTTGGCGGCATACCC
>JAICHN010000469.1 GCA_025924845.1 Chloroflexota bacterium
CCAGGGGCCGCGCCTCCTCACCAACAACATCGAGGCGGGGCGCATCCTGGCGGAGGAGCTACCCGCCGGCGACTGGCGTCCGCTGGTGCTGCCCTGGTATGCCGAGTCGCTCGATGAAGCGCTGCGGCAAGCAGGGGTGTCGCGGATCGGCTCGGATGCTCATATGGATGGAGCGGTCTTTCTTGGTCCAGCCATCGTCGAACTGCGCACCCCGTTGCTGCCGGTGGAGATGGACCGCTATCGGGCCCTGGGTCGCGAGACCGGAGAGGTGCTGGAACAGTCGGCACGGCAGGTGCGGGCCAGCGATAGCGAGTTCGAGATAGTCGCGCGCATCGCCGCGGGCCTGATCGACCGGGAGATCGACCCGGTCGTGCTGCTGGCCGCCGTGGACGACCGCCTCCATCGCGTGCGTCATCCATTGCCCACCGCGCTCCGTGTACAAGAGCGTGCCATGCTCATCTGTTGTGGACGCCGACATGGCCTGATCGCCAGTGCAACCCGTATTGTCCACCTCGGGTCGGTGCCCGAGCACTGGCAGCTGCGCCAGGCATCGTGCGCTCGTGTAGATGCCGCCTACCTGGCTGCCACGGTGCCCGGCGCCACAGCAGGACAGATCTTCGCCGCTGCTGCTGCTGCCTATGCCGCCGAGGGTTACCCCGGCGAATGGGAACACCACCACCAGGGCGGCGCCGCCGGTTACGGCGCGCGCGATTGGCTCGGCACCCCGACCGGCACGCAGGTGGTGCAAACGGGCCAGGCCTTTGCCTGGAATCCCTCTATCGCCGGCACAAAGGTTGAGGATACGGTGCTGCTCACCGACGCCGGAATCGAGGTGCTTACCGCGACCGGTAACTGGCCCATGATTGAGGTAGAGGCGGCGGGCAAGCACTTCAGCCGCCCAGGCATTCTGGAGCTTGCCGCTAATCACTGAGCGCCGGCCTCCAGGCATGATCGGTACATACCTGGGGCGTCCTGAAGCACAGATGAACAGATGGTACGGATGACACAGAGGGCGGCTTCGGGGTGACCATTGTGTTTGGCCGCGCCGTTCGCGATCGCGCAACACCGTGCCTTCCCACTCCCTGCCTCAGAGGCGTATTCTGGGTCATCTGTTCTCATCTGTCCATCTGTGCTTCAGGAGCTCGGCCGGCCAAGCGCGCCTGGCTGGTACACTCCATCCCTAGAGAATCATCCGAGGCATGCGGAGGGGCAGGCATGAGCGTTGCGGTCGCACAGGGTACACGGCAGGCACTCAAGGAGTGGGCGGTCGCGATCGACGCGCTTCGCGCCGGAGAGGCCATGGTCACGGTGCGCAAGGGTGGCATCCGCGAGGACGCGCGCGAGTTTCGCATGGAACATCGCCGGTTCGCCCTCTTTCCCTCCTACGACCATCAGAACGTGCAACAACTGCAAGCGCGCTATGCAGGGCGGCTCGATGCGGTGTTGCACCGGGCGCCCGCGTCGGGGATCTTGCGCATCGACACCTGGGCCGAGGTGACCGATGTACGGGAAATCAGCGACGAGGCGCAGGTCAGGGCCCTGGAAGAGTTTTAGGTGTTCTCACAGGCATATGCCCTGGAGCGGCTGCAATGGCGCCCCAGGAAGCCCCTGCACGTGCTGATCCTGCGCGTCTACCGCCTGGCCGCGCCCCTGGAGTTGCCGATGCTGTCGACCTACGGCGGCTGCAAGTCGTGGATCGAACTGGCTGAGCCCGTGGGCATGGACCACTCACAACCTGCACTTGACGACAATGCATTTCAGGAAGTGAGAGCGCGAGCGTTGCAAGTGCGCCCTTAATCCAGCCGGCGCGCCCGGCTTAACTCGCCTCGCAATCGACGATGTGCGATCTGCAACGCGGTCACGATTCTAAATGCTTCACACGAGATCCCGCGGTATGCAGGGGGGCGATCACCTCTCGAAGCGTGCCGCGCCGGCACGATGGAAGCATTTAGGGGCGAAGGGTCTCCTGGGCCTGCTTGGTGGAGGTAGGACCTTCCAGCAGGGTTCGGTTCCTCACCGGCCACAGGGCTACCAGCAATCGGACTCGACGGGCCTGGAGACCCGCACCCCTAACAAAACGGCCCTCGATAACGAACACGAGGGACATTCGCCTCTTGCGCCATCCTTTACAAATCGCCGCGAATTGTGTATCGTCTCCTGTAGCGGCTATCGGTATAGGAAATGTGCCGGGAGTCGCCGGGACAGTACGCTTCGATGGGGAGAGTAGGTTCACGGAGTCCCGTTACCGCAGAGAGCCGGGATGGTGGAATCCGGCGTAACGGCAGTGAACTGAACAAGGCCCCTGAGCTGTCGTCCAAAATCGGCGAAAGTCGAAAGTAGGCGCGACCGGGTTCAGCCCCCGTTATCCTGGGCTGGAGTATCGGACATCCGGTCCCGTACTCACGGAGGCCGTCGTCGTAAGGCGTCGGCGCATAAGGGTGGTACCACGAGAACCTCTCGTCCCTGGTCAAGGACTTGAGGTTTTTTTATTGCCGTGGGAGGCCCGACATGCAGCAGTTGCGCATTATCGACACGACTCTGCGCGAAGGTGAACAGTTCGCCGAAGCGCACTTCACCTCTGCTCAGAAGCGGCGCATCGCGCTTGCTCTGGACGCCTTCGGCGTGGACTATATTGAGGTTACCTCGCCCGCCGCTTCCAGCCGCGCTCAGGCCGATGCCCGCGCCCTGGCCGGCATGGGCCTGCGCGCACGCATCCTGGCTCATGTGCGCTGCCATCCCGATGATATTGACGCAGCCATCGCCGCCGGGGTACACGGCATCAATCTGTTCTTCGGCACCTCCTCCTTCCTGCGCGATGCCGGTCACGGCCGCTCCCTGGACGAAATCCTTGAGGCCGCACGCGCCTCCGTGGCCCGCGTGCAAGCCGCCGGCCTGGAGGTCCGCTTCAGTTGCGAGGATTCCTTCCGCAGTAGTCTCGATGACCTACTCCCCATTTTGCGCGCGGTCGATGCGATGGGCGTGCAGCGCATCGGCGTGGCCGATACGGTGGGCATCGCCACCCCGCGTCAGGTCTATGCTCTGGTCAGCCTGCTGCGCAATGAGTTGAGGGCCGACATCGAGTTCCACGGCCACAATGACAGCGGCTGCGCGGTGGCCAATGCCTTCGCCGCCATGGAGGCCGGAGCGCGCTACATCGATACAACCGTGCTCGGCATCGGGGAGCGCAACGGCATCACCTCGCTCGAAGGGCTAGTAGCCCGCGTGGCGGCCAGCGAACCAGCCCTGCTCGAACCCTATGATCTGCACCAGATTATCCCGTTGGCCGGCTTGGTCGCTAAAATCACCGGTGTACCGATTCCCTTCAACCACAGCATTGCCGGATCGCATGCCTTCTCACACCGGGCCGGCGTGCATCTGGGCGCCGTGCTCCGCGACCCGCGTAGCTACGAGGCGATTGACCCGGCCGCGTTCGGCGCCCAACGCCGTCTGGATCTGGCGAATCCGCTCACCGGCCGGCACGCCGTCAGTCATCGCGCCGCGGAGCTGGGCGTCACGCTCAGCGCCGTGCAACTGGCCGGCGTGACCCGCGCCTTTAAGGAGCGCGCCGCGCGCCGCCGTGCCGGCCTTGCCGACCTGGACGCGGCGATCCGCGCCGTCGCGGTCGCCGGCGCTTAGATCGAACGGACAGAGGAGAGACTGCAGGCATGACTCATCGTATTTGCGCCATCGCGGGGGATGGAATCGGCCGGGAAGTAGTTCCGGCGGCGCTCCGCGTCCTGCGCGCGCTCCCCGTTGATCTTGAGGTAATCGAGGCGGAGGCAGGGTTTGACTGCTTTCAGCGCACCGGGCAGGCCATTCCGGCGGAGACGTTGGCGGAGATCGGCGGGAGCGAGGCTACGCTGTTCGGCGCCGTCGCCTCGCCTTCGCATCCAGTCGAGGGCTACCGCAGCGCCATCGTCACCCTGCGCCGCCACTTTCGCCTATTCGGCTGCCTGCGGCCCGCGCGGAGCGTACCCTTTCCCGAAGCCAGGCAGGGTATCGACCTCCTGATTGTGCGTGAGAACACCGAATGCCTCTATGTCGGCCGGGAAACCGCCTATGGCGACTATGCCGAGGCCACGCGCCTGATCAGCGCCTCGGCCAGCCGCCGCGTGGCGCGTCTTGCCGCCGACCTGGCCCTCCAATCGGGTCGCACCCGCATCACCATCGTCCATAAGGCCAACATCCTCCCCCTCACCTGCGGACTC
>JAICHN010000470.1 GCA_025924845.1 Chloroflexota bacterium
CGCTTGTAGGCGCACAGGGGACCCTCTGGGTGATGGGTGCCCTATCTCCCGAATTCCCAGGCATGACCGTTGGGGCACCCAATGCAACCGCCAACTTCCCGTTCTATCGCCTAATAGCCGCCGTAGCTGACGGAGTAGCTGTACGGCGAGTCGCTGAAGTTGGCCGCGATCTGCAGGTTGGTCGCCTCTTGCATTACCATAATGTTGTTCATGGTCGTGTAGTAGGCATTCTGTGCCGCCAGCTTCCGGTACCCGGCCATATAGTCGGCGGAGCCGGGGCCCGTGCTCTTCCCGTTTGATGTGCCGGCACTCGCCCCGGCGCCGCCCGCCTGACGCACGGCCTGAATCACTGAATCCATGGTCAGGGTGGCGGGCGAGGTGAGTCCCGCCCCCGCCGCGACACTGTCCATCGCATGCTGGAGGACGGCCAGATTGGCGGGCGCCTGGTCCAGAGTTGTATCGCCCCACATCCCCACGTAGTGCCCGTTCCCGACCAGAGACTGGCCGACCTCGATCGCCATGGATTTGCCGTCGTCACTGGGATAGACACCGACCCACCGCACGGCGGCGTTGGAACTGCTCTGGGTCAGCCAGACGATCTTGGGATGCGCGGTTTTCTCAAGAGCCTGTACCTGGCTCGCGAAGGTTTCCGCTTCCTTGGTGTTGGCGCCGCTTCCCGCATAGGTTCGCCCAACCGCGATCAGCACGGCGCCGTCCTGGGGACCGGCAAACCAACTCCCTCCCGGGTCGGCAAAGTTGGCGGCCCAGCCGACCGGATAGTCGACCTTCAACCCATCCTTGGCATAGTGTTGGTATCGACGGCTGCTCTGGATCTGCTTGAAAGTGTTGATCCCGATCGAGCCTTCAATCTCGCCTAGATTGCTGACGGTGGAGGTGGTGGTCGTGCCGTAGCCATAGGCCAGCAACAAGCTGTAGGAGCTTGCCGAGGGATACACCATGTTTACGCTGGTCAGGGGGTTCTTTTGTCCTTTGGCGGTCACCACGCCGGAGAACACCGCTTTATCCTTGCCGCCCTGATATTGCCACTTACCATGCACCGTATACGCACTCTTGAAGTTGGCGCTGATCTGCTTGGCTACCGAAGCGGCATTGAGCGATTGGCCCAGGAATCGCTCGTCCAGGATCACGATCCCGCTGTTCTTGGGATCATAGGCGATTACCTTCGTACCCGACGCCACGATACGCCAGGAGGCAGGCATCTTGAAATGATAGAGCCCATCGGGGGTGGTGGTGCTCACCCAGGCTGCCCCATTGAAAGTACCGGCAGGCGCCGTGGGCGGGGCGATGGAGAGATTGGGCAGGACCACGAACGTCGAGGATTTCGCGGCCGGCGTGCCGTCGGCCGCCGCCACCTGCAGCACATGTTCTCCCGCCGCGAGCGGTGACGACGGTGTATAGGTCACGGTGCGGGAGGCCGGATCATAGGTGCCGCCCACGGGCTTCTGGTCAAGCACCAGTTGGGCGCCCTTTGGGGCGACGGCGGAAAGGGTGCTGGGCGGGGTGGTGAGCCGCGCGTTGTTGGCGGGGCTCAGCTTGCCGATCGTGAGGGCCTGACCCACCGTGATGTGCCAATGCATCTCCGTGCCGGAGGCAGGAGTCTGTTTGAGCCCGATCCCGGTCAGTCCACCTGCCAGAGTGACGGTATAGCCGCCCTCGCCCGAAATCTTCCCGCTATCGTGCTGAGCGTTGCTCTGGTCCAGCAGGATGATATGGGCGCTGCCGCTGTCCAGCGTATAGTGAACCGTGTAGCTGCCCGGACCAGGCGCTCTAAAGGCCAGAATGTTTGGTATGGCGCTCACCGCGACCCCCGATACATCGAGCGGCAAATCGGGAACGGCGTAGACCGCGATGGCATAGGTCAGGGTGCGCCCACCGTAGTCATGCTTGGGATCGGCGATGAAGCGGAATCGCGGCATCTTACCTTTTACTAGATCGGCCGCGGCGAAGAAGCGGTCCTCATCGCTCGTCACCTGCGTGGCGTCCGAGTCGCTCGAGCCAAGCTGCACGTATGCTTCGTCGCCCGAGTTGGCGCTCACCAACTCGACCTCGATCACGTAGGTGCCGGCAGTTGGGGTGAAGGTGGAGTCTATCTCATCCACTTTGGTGGTCGGATCAAAGGTTCGCTTCGCGATCTGCCACACCAACTTGGGCGCCGCGGCATGGGCGATGCCCGGTTCGGAGGAAATCGCGGCCCGCGGCAGGAGCATAGCGCCCAACAAACAGGCGCCCATCAACAAACGCATGCTCGCGGCAAGGGGGGCTCTCCTCATCACCAATCATTCCTTTAGCAACTAAGACGATTAATCGCGGCACAACCTATTCGCGGGGCGGCACGAGCCCGAATCCGGATCACGCCGGTAGCTACCGAGGCAGGGCCAGTCCGGTTAGCCCTAGAATACGCGGAGAGTGGCCGATCCGCAACTCACCAAATTGGGAAAATGGCGACTCCGCGTTTGTTACCATGGCGGAAGCGAGAACGGAGCCGCAAATCAAACCAAGTCGTCCGGCACAACACCAGTGAGCCAATCCAATCCGCGCCCGCACGACCTGGCGGTTGCCGTGTTGGCGGGAGGATCCGGGCGGCGCATGGGGTCCGATAAGGCGCTGTTGCGCTTGCCTGATGGACGGACCGCCTGCGCGGCCCTACTGGAGACGGCGCGGCAGTTCGCGGCGCACGTGATGCTGCTGGTCGATACCGAGGGACACGCGGCGCAATTGTTGGATGGGCTCGCTCCGCCCCTGCCCGAGGTGCTGCTGGACGAGATGCCCCACGCCGGCCCGCTTGGCGCGCTGGCCGGTGCCCTGCGCGCGGCGCCCGAATCCGCCCTTTTGCTCCTCGCCGTGGATATGCCGCTGGCCCGAACGAGCGTACTGGAAGAACTTTACAGGCAATTTCGGGAACGACGAAGCGACGGCATCACGATCGTCGCGCCGCTGATTGACGGGACGGCGCAACCGATGCCTGCCTGTTACGATACACGCCTGGCCGGCGAGGCCGCGAACCTGCTGCGCGGCGGCCGACGCGACTTACGGGCGCTCCTCGAAGCTCCCGGCGTAGCGGTGCATTGGCTTCGGGAAGCGGAGCTGAGAGCAATGGATTCCGATCTGCGATCCTTCAGCGGCGCCAACACGCCCGAGGAGTGGGAAAGGCTCCGCGCCAAAGCTGAGCGAGCCGATCCGGCGGCAAGGCCGGCCCGCCATGGGAGGAGCGGATGAGTGTCCTGGTCGAGCATGCAGGCGATGCCGATCCCGCGTCTCGACGCGGCGCCCCCGAGTGAGCGCCCCGAATCAGCCAATCGGCGGTGAGCGCGATCTCTGGCGCCTCTGGGAGAACCGCCGGCTCCCCCTTGAGATGCGCACGCGTGAGGGGCGAGGGGTACGCATCCTCTTCCCCGGCCTCGCCAATTCGGGGGCGGGGCCGGACTTCCGGGGTGCCCAGATTGCCTTCGAGGGCGAGGGCCCGCGCCGCGGCGACGTCGAGCTTCACCTGCGGGCCACCTCCTGGGAAGGGCATGGGCACCACCGCGATGCCCGCTACGACGCCGTGATCCTCCACGTGGTGCTCCAGGATGACGGCGGCCCCGCCATGACCTCCGCCGGCTTGCCCATACCGGTACTGACCCTCGGGCCGCTCCTTGCCGGCCTGACCGGGCCGCGAGCGGCGGCGCCCACGGAGGGACCGTGCCGGAGCGCCGGAGCAGCCCGCCCCGAGCCCACTTTGGTGCGCACGGCGATCGACGCGGCGGGCAGGGCGCGCTTCGCCGCGCGGGCCGCCCTCTGGGAGAGCGAACTCGCGGCGACTACCATCGAGCACTGCGTGCTGCGAGCGCTCCTCCGCACGGCAGGCATGGGCGGCAACGGCGAGGCATGTTCGGCCCTGGCCGACGCGTTGGACGGAACGGTGCTGGAAAGGCTGTGGCGCGGCTCGTTCGCCGAACGTCGGACCACCGCCCTGGCCGCCCTGCTGGGCATGGGCGGTCTGCTCGACCAGGCGCGGGCCGGGGAGGACGTTCGTCGGGCCTGGGCGCTGCAACACGCCTACTGGCCGGGGCGACCGCTTGACGCGCGGCAATGGCGGCGGTTTCGGCTCAGGCCCTCGAACCTACCCGAGGCCCGACTCGCCCTCGTGGCGACGATTCTGGCCCGCGACGGATTGGCCGGCTTCCTTCACCGCCTGGCC
>JAICHN010000471.1 GCA_025924845.1 Chloroflexota bacterium
CAACCGCGTTGTAGTCGCCCAAAAACAGGTGCGGCGACGCAACTCGCTCGCCGATCGTGCCCAGAATCGCCTTCATCTCGCGGAGCCGTTGCCGTTCGCCCAACGCGGTCAGCGAGGCGGAGAGGTGTGTGACGAACAGCAGCAGCGGCGTGCCGTTGGGGAGTCGCACGTGGACTTCAAGCAGCGTCTTGCGCATGATGCCGGGGTGGGGATGGTTTGTGCAGGCAATGAGCGGAAAACGGCTGAGGAGGGCGACATGATGGGTGAGGTTGGCGCGTCCATAGACGTAGCTCATGCCGACATCCTGGGCCAGACGGGCAATCGCCGCCTCATCGTCCGCTTCCTGGATACCGAGCAGATCCGGCGCCGTCTCACGCACCACGGTGGTGATTGCGTCCATGCGACCGGCCCCGCCCAGAAAGATGTTGTAGGACATCAGGCTGAAGGATGGGGGCATGTTCACCGGTTCGGGCGCCCCCTGGAATGAGGGCGCCCGATGGACGGGACGACGAGGGCAGGGGCGATAGGATTCGAACCTACAACCGACGGTTTTGGAGACCGTTGCACTGCCAATTGTGCTACACCCCTAGGCGGTGGAGCTGAGGGGACTCGAACCCCTGACCCCTGCGATGCGAACGCAATGCTCTCCCATCTGAGCTACAGCCCCGCGCCACAGTAGTATACCGCATCAGTTGGTGCCGTCAATCAAGACGGGCTTATCCCAATTGGCGAAGGTCCACGTTCCCCCCGCAGATAAGGATACCTACGCGCTCGTCCGGAGCCGGCTGATAGGCGCCACCCAAAATGGCCGCCAGGGCTGTCGAGGCGCCGGGTTCGGCCGCCACGCGCGCCGTCTCCCAGAGTGCTTGTTGGGCGATGCCGATCTGCTCGTCGGTGACCAGCACCACGCGATCCACCTGTTCGCGGGCCACGGCAAAGGCGATCTCTCCGGCCCGGCCGGCGCCCAATGAATCAACGGCGATCCCCCCAACCGTCACGTCGACCGGCTCACCTGCCGCCAACGCCCTGGCCAGGGTGGGCGCGCGCTCGGGCTCCACGCCGATCACCCGGGCGGCGCCCGCGTACCAGGCTGCCACGCCGGCAATCAGTCCGCCTCCTCCTACCGCGATCAACACGGTGTCCAGATCGGGTGACTGGGCGGCGAACTCCCAGCCCACCGTGCCCTGTCCCGCCACCACCTCCGGTTGGTTGTAGGCATGAACCAGGAGCGCCCCCGTGACCGCCGCGCGCGCCAGACATGCCTGAAATGCCTCTTCATAGACGGCGCCCACCTGGGTCACCTCGGCCCCATAGCCGCGCAACCGCGCCACCTTGGTTGGCGGGCACGCCGCCGGCACGAAGATCTCGGCCCGGTAACCCAGGCGGCGGGCCACGTAGGCCACGGCAGCGCCATGATTACCGCCCGAGGCGGCGATCACCCCGGCAGGCGGAATGGTCGCCGCGCCGAGGATGCGGTTGAAGGCGCCCCGCGCCTTGAAGGACCCGCTATGCTGCAGCGACTCCAGTTTGAGGGTAAGGCGTGCCTCCACGCCGAAGGCGCCAGGCTCAAGATCAAGGATCGGAGTGCGCCGCACGTAAGGGGCGATGCGCCGCGCGGCGTCTCTTATCCGCGCCCGCGTGACCGAACTCATGCTTTCTTCCTTCTCTCAAAACGCACGCCGCCGGCGCGGATCAAATGAGACAGATAGATTGTTTATTAGCGCACCGCCAGGGTGATCATGTAGCGATGCGGCCAGTACAGCGTAGCGGGTACCTCCTCCACCTCCACCAGTTCGCCGAAGGTGGGTGAGGCAGGATCGAGATCCAGCCGCTCCAGGCGTTGCACGATGCCGGCGACAGGATAGTCGGGCGCCCGTTCATCCAGCAGCGCGAAACTGCTCACGCCGCCCGTCTCGAACGCCGCTTCCTGGATCTCCAACAGGCCGCTCAGCGGATCGGCCACGCGGAGCGGACGCGCCATGCGCCATGCCTCCAGGCCGGGAGCGGGCTGGGCGGGCGCCACATCGACCCGATCCCAGCGTCGCGCCTGCAGCACCAGGCAAATCGGCACCCCACACTCCAGGCGGAGGGTCGCCTCATCTCGACGATCCGGACCATCGCCGCGGCGGACTCGCAGTTCAGCGATGATCCCGCGGACGGCCGAGCCAAGCGGGCCGCAACGCTGCGCCTCGACCGGCGTGCTCGTGGATCCCAGGGCCAGATCGGGGAGGAGGAGGCGTCCGCCGTGCGGGACGAAGCTGTAGCTATAGTCGCGATAGGCATAGAGTTGGGCGCGGGCGGGCTCGCCCAGGCGGATCGGCCAGGGGCCAATCTCCTCATGGTAACGATCGGACAATTCGAAGCTGATTTCCATCGGCATCTCCCCCGTGAATGTACAATAGACCTGAGTATGCAAGGGAGAGACAGCGTGAGCGATATACCGATGTACAAGAATCTGATCAACGGCGAGTGGGTGGCTGCCGCCTCCGGCAAGACCTTCGAGGATACCAATCCCGCCGATACGCGCCAGGTGCTGGGCCTGTTCCCATCCTCCGGCGAGGAGGAGGTACGGCGAGCCATCGACGCCGCCCAGGCCGCGTTGCCCGCATGGCGCGGGATGTCGCCTATCGCCCGCGGCGCCCTGTTGCTCAAGGCGGCGGCCATTCTGGAGGGCCGCGCCGATCAGGTAGCGCGCGATCTAACGCTGGAAGAGGGCAAGACGTTTGGCGAGGCGAAGGGCGAGACGTTGCGCGGGGTGAGTATTCTGCGCTACTTCGCCGGTCAAACCAGCGAGCCGCTGGGCGAGACCTATCCCTCGGCCAATCCTGCTACCCTGCTCTTCACCTCACGCGTACCGCTCGGCGTGGTTGGACTGATCACCCCCTGGAACTTCCCGATCGCCATCCCAATCTGGAAGACCGCGCCGGCCCTGGCCTTTGGGAACACCGTTGTGCTCAAGCCCGCCGCGCTTACCCCGCTGACCGCCCAGCACATCGCCGAATGCCTGCACGAGGCAGGGATACCGGCAGGCGTCTTCAATCTGGTCCATGGCTCGGGACGGGCCGTGGGCAACCCTTTGACCGCGGATCGGCGAGTGGCTGCCATCTCGTTTACCGGCTCAAACAGCGTGGGGAACGGGATCGCCGCCATGGTGCAGGGACGGGGTGGGCGCGTGCAGTGTGAGATGGGCGGGAAGAATCCGCTGGTCGTGCTGGAGGATGCGGATCTCGACCAGGCAGCCGACCTGACCATCGCCGGCGCCTTCCGCAGTACCGGTCAGAAATGCACCGCGACCAGCCGCGCCATCGTGCTGCGTCCGGCGCTGGAAGCATTTACCGAGAAGGTGCTGGCGCGGGCGCGGGCGCTCAAGGTGGGCCCGGGCATCGAGCCGGACATCTGGATGGGTCCGCAGGTAAGCGCCGATCAGCGGAAGACTGTACTGGAATATATCGAGATCGGGAAGAACGAGGGCGCCGAACTGCTGCTGGGAGGCGGCTCTCCGACCCACGATCACTTCGCGCACGGCTATTATGTGGAGCCGACCGTCTTCGCCAACGTGCGCCCCACCATGCGCATCGCCCAGGAAGAGATCTTTGGTCCGGTGCTGGCGATCATGCCGGCGGCGGACCGGGCGGAGGCGCTCCGCCTGGCCAATCAGGTAGAGTTTGGTCTTTCCGCATCGGTCTGCACCCGCGATATCCGCAAGGCGCTGGAGTTCGTGCAGGGGATAGAAGCCGGGATCGTCCATGTGAACGGGGAGACGGCGGGCGCCGAGCCGCAAGTGCCGTTCGGCGGCTTCAAGGCATCAGGTACCTTCATGCGCGAGCAGGGCAAGGCGGCCCGCGACTTCTACACGCAGATTAAGACGATCTATCTGGATTTGCCCGCTTCCTGAACGATAGAGCGTGGTCCCGCGACCGCGGACGCGAGGTAGGGACGAACGGCCGCGGCCGGTGGGACGCGCGATGGGGGGGGGCCGCAAACTGGCACAGCTTGGCGTAAGTATCCTCGCGCTTGTAGGGGCACCCCTACGGAACCGCCAAGGTATTTGGGCCAAGCTGTGCCAGTTTGCGGCCCCCCCCATCGCGCGTCCCACCGGCCGCGGCCGTTCGTCCCTACCTCGCGTCCGCGGTCGCGGGACCACGCTCTATCGTTCAGGAAGCGGGCAAATCC
>JAICHN010000472.1 GCA_025924845.1 Chloroflexota bacterium
CGTGGTGGCGATCATCGGCAGTATTGATATTGTGTTGGGTGAGATTGACCGATGAATTCCACGGCACTATCGGAAACCACGCGCAACCAGATTATCGCGCTCACCGGCCGTTATCCCAGCCCTCGTTCGGCCTTGTTGCCCTCGCTGTATCTGGTACAGATGGAGCGCGGCTTTGTCAGCGAGGAATCGATGGTGGAGGTCGGTGATCTGTTGCATCTTACCGCCGCCGACGTAAAATCGGTGGCCAGCTTCTATACCATGTTTTTCAAGAAACCGATTGGCCGCCATTTGGTTGAGGTCTGCACCAATCTGGCCTGCAAGGCGCGCAACTGCGACGCGGTGGTGGAACACATCCTGAAGACGCTAAACGTGGAATTCGGGGGGACTACGGCGGACGGGCGATTCACCGTGGAAGAGGTGGAATGCCTTGGTCAATGTGAGTTCGCCCCCATGATGGAAGTCGATCTCGAACCCTATGGCCCCCTGAACACTCCAGCAGCAATCGACGCGGCATTGGCGAAATATAACTGAGACGGCTCATGAACCGGGCGGAGGGACGGATGGCGGAACTGGTAGTGACCAAGCACCGGAATGTGCCTGGTATTGAGCGTCTTGATGTCTATGAGCGGCACGGCGGCTATAGCGCCTTGCGCAAGGCCCTGAAGGAGTTTCAGCCTGCCCAGATTACCGATCTGGTGATTAAGGCGAACCTACGGGGACGCGGCGGCGCCGGTTTTCCAGCCGGGCGCAAGTGGAGCTTCCTACCCAAGGATCCCGATCTGGACAAGTATCTCCTCTGTAACGCCGACGAGGGTACGCCCGGCGCTTTCAATAACCGGTTACTGATGGAGTTCAACCCTCATCAACTGATTGAAGGCTGCATGATCGCTTCCTACGCGATCGGCGCCAAACATGCGTTTATCCTGATTCGCGGTGAGTACGAACACGCTCGGAAGCGCCTGCAGGCGGCGGTCGAGGATGCCTACGCCAAGGGGTACCTTGGCAAGAGCGTCCTGGGCAGCGGATTCAAACTCGATATGCTCGTGCAGCGCGGCGCGGGGTCGTACGAGGTCGGCGAGGAGACGGCGCTGATTGAGTGCATGGAAGGGAGCCGGGGTCAGCCGCGGCAGCGCCCGCCGTTCCCCGCGATCAAGGGCCTCTATCAGAAACCCACCGTGGTGAACAACGTCGAGACGCTGTGTAACGTGCCCCATATCGTGAACAACGGGGCTGAGTGGTTTCTGGGCATCGGTTCGCCCAGTTGCCCCGGCACCAAGGTGTTCTCCATTTCCGGCAATGTGAAGAACCCCGAGAACTACGAGGCGCCGATGGGGACGACGTTTCGGGAACTGATCGAGATCGCGGGCGGCATGGAGGATGCCAGGCATCCGCTGAAGGCGCTGATGCTCGGTTCGGAGCCGCCCATTCTGCCCGCCTTTCAGCAAGATACCCCGGCCGACATCGATTCGGTGGCCAAGGTGGGCAGCGCGTTGGGAGCGGGGGCGATGATCGTCCTTGATGACCGTCAATGCGTGATTGACTTCACCCTACGGGCTACCCAATTCTTCGCGCATGAGTCCTGCGGCAAATGCACGCCGTGTCGCGAGGGTTGCCCGTGGATGGCGAAAGTGCTGCAGCGGATTGAGACGGGCCTGGGACGCATGGAGGACATCGACCTCCTGGCCGATATTGCGAGCAACATGGCGGGCAAGAGCCTCTGTGCCCTGGGCGAGTTTGCCACTGGCCCAATCCTGAGCAGCGTGAAATACTTCCGGGACGATTATGAGCGACATATTGCCGGCTACGCATGTCATATGCCGCGCCAGTTGGCGGCGGCGGGGGATTAGAGGATGCCACAAGAGGGAGATCTGGTCACACTGAGCATCGACGGTCGCGAAGTCGCGGTGCCCCGCGGCTCGACGGTCCTGTATGCGGCGGACCAACTAGGAATTGAGATTCCCACCTTCTGCTATTCCCGGAAAATGGATCCGCTGGGCGCCTGTCGTATGTGCTTGGTCTCCATTGAGAAGGCGAAGGGTTTTCCGCCCGCCTGCGCCACGCCGGTAGCCCCCGGCATGGTGGTCCATACGCTTACGCCCGAGGTGCAAAAGACGCAGCGGGGCATGCTCGAATTCCTCCTGATCAATCATCCGCTCGATTGTCCGATTTGCGACAAAGGCGGCGAGTGCCCGTTGCAAAATCTCACCTTCAAGTACGGTCCCGGCAAGAGTCGCTACACCGAGGAGAAACGACACTTTATCAAGCCCCTGCCCATTGGACCGCAAATCATGCTCGATCGCGAGCGCTGTATTGTCTGCCAGTTGTGCGTGCGGTTCATGGACGACGTGGCGGACGATCCGCAAATCGTCCTGCTCTCCAGGGGCGGGAAGACGGAAGTGAACGTCTTTCCCGACCGCCCCTTCGACAGCCCGTTTGCCGGAAACACGATTGAACTGTGTCCGGTGGGCGCCCTCACCAGCCGCAAGTACCGCTTCCGCGCTCGGCCCTGGGATCTCAAGCACTCGCCCAGTATTTGTCCTTCCTGCGCGGTCGGTTGCAATGTCTCGGTGGACACACGGCGCAACGAGATTCTTCGCCTCTACGCTCGCGAAAATCTCGAGGTCGATGACGGCTGGCTCTGCGATTATGGCCGGTTCGGCACCCTCGATCGGCTCCGGGCGGGGGAGCGCATTACCTCGCCCATGGTCCGGCGCGACGGCGTCCTGGAAGAGACCTCCTGGGAGGAGGCCCTGCTGGCCGCCGCCGGAGGGCTTGACCGCGCCCGCCATACCGGGGTCGCCGCGCTGGCGGGCCCGCGGAATACGAACGAGGAATTGTATCTGCTGGGGCGCATCTTCCGATCGCTCTTGCGGTCGCCCGACGTAGCAGTGCCCGGTGGTTCACTGGCGCCCACCGCCGTGCTGGGAGGGGCGACTATCGCCGCCATGGATCAGGCGGATCGCATTCTGCTGATCGATGCCGATCCCAAGGCGCGCCAGCACGTGTTGGATCTGAGGATTCGCAAGCAAATCCTCCGCCGCGGGATTCAGGTGGCGATCCTGGCCAATGAGGATACTGCGCTCGACCTCCGAGCGGCCGCCGTGGGGCCGTTCGACGCCGCTCAGCCGGCCAGTACCATACGTCAGATCATCGCTCTCCTGGATGATCCGGCCGGCGAAGCTCCCGACGCGATTAAGAAAGTGGCGGAGACGTTAGGTGGCGCTTCGCGCGGCCTGGTGCTGTACGACGAGCGCCTGTTGGCCGGTGCCGCCGGCGAGGAAACCCTGGCCGCGCTCGGCACCCTGGCCGCGAAGCTCGGTACCGCCGACGGCGCGCCGACGCGGCCCCTGGCCCTGGCGCAAGCCGCAAACAGCCGCGGCGCCGCCGAGATGGGCGCCCAGGGTGGCTGGCTGGTTGGTGGAATCGCCCAAGGGACGGGTGACGCACAGGCCCAGTTGGGCAAAGCGTGGGGTGCTCAGCCTACTGCCGGGGTCGGGCGTGACCAGGCTGCCATTTTCGCGGCGGCGCGGCAAGGTTCGATCCGCGGGCTCTTCCTCCTCGAATACGATCCGATTGCCGAGGGCGTGGTCGATGCCCAGTTGTCGTTGGAGCGCACCCCGTTCGTGGTGGTGCAGGCGGCACGCACCTCCCCCGTCGTGCAGTATGCTAACGTGGTGTTTCCCAATACGGCCTATGCTGAAACCGCCGGCACGCTCACCAATACCGAGGGCCGCGTGCAGCGCCTGCGCTCGTCCGTCGTCCCCCCCGATTACGTTCGAGAGGGGTGGCAAGTGCTGGCGGACCTCGGGCTGCGCCTAGGCGGGAATCTGAACTACTTAACGGTCGAGGATGTAACCCAGGAGATCGCGCGCGTTTCCGGCTTACCGTCGTGGGCCGGGTTGGTTGAACAGGCCCTGTTAACGCCGGCGGGGGCCGCGCGATGAGTTGGCAACAGGTAGTACTTGACCTGATTATCGCCATCATCATCGTCTTTGTCCTCATCACCGCTTTCGCGTATATGACCTACGCGGAGCGCCGGGTGGTAGCCTTGATGCAGGTTCGGCTTGGTCCCAATCGGGTCGGGCCGTTTGGCCTGCTGCAACCGCTGGCCGACGGCATCAAGCTGCTCCTCAAGGAGGACATCGTCCCGACGCAGGCCGACAAG
>JAICHN010000473.1 GCA_025924845.1 Chloroflexota bacterium
AGTAGATCAGGTAGGCTATGGTGGTGGAGAGCAGGGCAAGAGCCAGCAAATTGGCGACGGCCGGCCCGGTGACCCGCGCCTCGGGTGCGGCAAGGAGGGCAAAGGGAAGCAACGCCGCCGCCGCACCCAGTTGTTGGGCCGTGGCCATGGTCAAGGGTGGAACGTCCCGGAAGGCGCGGCCCGCGTACGTCCCGCCCAAACCGTAGCAGAGTGCGCCCAGCAACGAGGTCACGATCCCAAACAGAATCTTGCCGGTGAGGGGAAGCGGACTCCAGCCGACCAGGATAGCTACCCCCGTCAGCCCGATCGCGATGCCCGTGATCCGCCGCCGGGTGAGCCGCTCGACGCCCCAAGCGGCAGCCACCAACGCCGTGAACAGCGGGGTGGTGGCATTCAGGATGGCGGCTGGGGACGCAGGCAGATACAACTCGGATGTCGCAATAAAGGCGAAAGGAAGCGATCCATTCAGGGCGCCGAGCGCCAAGAATCGCCGCCAGTTGGCGCGCAAGGCCGGGCGCTGCCCGCGAAACGACGCATAGGCCCAGAGGAGAAGGCCGGCGATCAGGGTACGCAATTCCATGAGCGGCAGCGGCCCAAGCACCGGGGAGGCGACTCGGATGAAGAGATACGAGGCGCCCCAGATCGCGGCCAGGAGAATCAACATCATATATTCGCGTGGCTTCACCCTGTAAGGCCCTTCACAAACCCACTTCAGCCTTCAAGCATACAGGGAAAACCGGGCCTGGCCATGCTCAGGCCGTTCCTTCACTAAATCCTGTACCCTCTCACGGGGGCGCAAAAGTGATCCAATGCCCCAAATGTAGGCGATTTGTCGCCGTTTATTCATCATTCGGCAATGAGAAGTCTGCGATGATGGTAAGGCCGAGGGAAGATCTCTGTCGGCATCGATCCGGAGAGACCATATTCTATGACGTCCTACTTCGCAAGTGCCGGCTACCCGATGCTGGCTCTTGCCGTGCTGATTGGCGCGCTGGGCGCGCCCCTTCCCTTAAGCGCCGTATTGGCCGCTGCCGCTGCCCTGGCC
Source organism: Chloroflexota bacterium (assembly GCA_025924845.1). The sequence continues at coordinate 1,046 of JAICHN010000473.1, forward strand.
CGGCAAGGACATCTCCAACTTTCGGCGCTCTTCGTGGTTTGCGTCGGCGCCGCACTGGTCGGAGACTGCGTGGGTTACGTGGTTGGTCGTCATGGACTGAGCCGTATTCCTCTGGCCACGCGGCTTCGGTTTCCCGGTCAACGCTATTTTGCCCGCTTCTCTCTGGGGATGGGCCTGTTCGGCAGCATGGCGTTACTGATCTTTGTCACGCGCTGGGCGATTACCCTTCCCGCTCCGATTGTCAACATAGTAGCGGGCGCCCGCCGGTATCCGTGGCATCGGTTTCTCGCCGCCGATCTCATCGGCGAAGCGCTCTGGGTGGCGCTCAGCATGGCGCCCGGCTATTTGCTGGGCGGCATCGGGCCGCTGGGCATGGTCATGGCGGTGGTCCTCTGCGTGGCTCCTCTGCTTCTCGCTCGCCTGACCTGGACGCCGCGGGCACCGGGCGCGCTCTGAGCGTGATTGTAGAGTGAGTGGTAGGTGGATCTATCTTTATCCTGATAGATCATTCTGTTTCACGCCAAGTGTTTTTGGGTCAGGATCTCTCACAAGCATATAATGAGGCGGTACGGATAGAGACGGCACGTGAATACCGAGGAGAAGCTGACCCTGCTCGGCGGCGCGGCCCGTTACGAGATTGCCGGAGCGGGTCGGGATAGGCCGTGGCGTGCCGGTCCCGCCGGCGCGCTGTGCGCCGGAGATGGACCGGGCGGGGCGACCGGCACTTTGCTGCGCGTCTTGCAGAGCAACCGCTGTGAGCATGATTGTGCCTACTGTCCACTGCGGCAGAGCGCCCCCACCGCTCGGGCCGCGCTGGCGCCCCATGAGTTAGCCGGAGTGTTCGCTAATCTCTCACAAAAAGGGAAGGTCGATGGACTGATGCTCAGTTCCGCTGTGGATGGCGGACCTGAGCCGGCCATGGCGCGGATGCTCGAGACAGTTGAGATCATTCGCTCTCACCACCAGTACGAAGGCTACATTCATCTGAAGGTTCTGCCCGGCACCGATGCCGCGATGCTTGCCGAAGCAGCCCGCCTCGCTAACCGGCTCTCACTTAATGTTGAGGTGCCGGAAGCGCGCTATCTGGCCGGCCTACAAACGGGCAAGCGATGGGAAGAAGATATCTTGCGTCCCCTTGCCCAGTTGCGGAGCCTTGATCAGGAGGGCGCGGTTCGCGCCGGGCTGAGCAGTCAGATGTTGGTAGGGCTTGGCGGACCCGGCGGCGCCGCTCCGGCCAGCGATCGCGCTCTAGGTGAAGGCAGCCGCATGCTCCGCCGCGAGTACGGTCTACGGCGCGTCCATTACGGCCTTTTCCAGCCGGTCCCCGATACGCCGCTGGCCGAGATGTCGGCTCCCGATCCTCGGCGGCGCGCTCGCCTCTATCAATGGGAGTGGCTCGCCGTGAACTATGACTTCGCGGACGATGAATTAGACGCGGCGTTCGACGGCGCCGGCCGGCTCCCACTCGCGCTCGATCCCAAGCTTGCGGTCACCCTGGCTCGACCTAAAGAGCGACCCGTGGAAGTGAACAGTGCCTCCTACGAGGAGTTACTGCGCGTGCCGGGGATTGGACCGGTGAGCGCTCGGCGTATTGTCGATCTGCGTCGGTTGGGCAGCTTTCGCGAGCTGGCCGACTTGCGGGCCATGGGCGTCGCGGCGGGGCGGGCGGCGCCGTTCGTCCTCCTCGACGGCAACCGGCCCGCCGAGGCCGCCGGAGCACTCGCCCGCATACGCAAACGGCTCCGGGCGCTGGAACCGCAACCCGTCCAGCTCGCGTTCTGGCCGGAGTTCGTCTGAGCGCCCTGCTTGCTTAGTAAGCAGCGTCATCGCGATCGGCCAGCATGGCCTGCCATGCCTGCTGCAGGGGATGGGCAGGCGGTATGCCCGGCTCCCAGAATCCGATCCCCATGGCGATGTGAAGTGTCTGGGGCCGACGCTCGTTCGGCTGGCGATAGCGATCAAGGGCAGCGCGGAGCCGGTGAAGCGAACGGCCGGATGTAGATATATCGAGCCCGGGGAGGACGAGGGCAAAAGCTATGTCCTCGAGGTGGAATACGAGATCGCTGTGCCGCACATTGGTACGGAGTACGGCGGTGGCCGAGCGAAGGGCGGCAAAGAATTCCGCCTCGGTAGGCTTCGATCCGGCCGGGAACGTGACATCCACGACCAGAATAGCCAGCGGATGATTGGCCGCTGGTAAGGCACTCAAAGTGTGGGACAGGTCGTCAGTGCCGGGCAGACCGGTCAAACTGTCCCGGTGTTGCTGATCACCGCCCAGTACGGCCGAGATACGCGCTTGCACCGCTTCGTCTCGACGTGCGGTTCGGGAGCGATCCAATGGCTTGGTGAGAACCTCAGGCGGCGCCATAAGCGAACGGAGCACCCGATTGGCCGGACTGTTGAGCCGCGTGGTGGAAATAGGATCGCGGGGGGGGCCTTCCAGGGGGTTTGGCTGCGCCACCATGAATCGATCGCGCATACCCACTGGGGGCGGCGCCTGCCGCGTCCGACCCACGCCGAGGATAGTCCGCAGGCGACCGAGCAACGCCTCGCCGCTGATCTCGATCGAAACGACCGCCTCGACCGGCACTGTGTCGTGGTGCTGGGTCATGACGGCGTTCGCGGCCACCACCACGACCTTGAAGGGCACCTTACGCGCGCCAAGCGCGAAAAGCGCGATGAACTCGGGCTGGTCTAGCATGCGATCATCGCATAATACGACATGCGGCCGCTCTCGCTGAATCTGGTACACCGCCTGGGCCGCGTCAAACGCCTCGCCGACCAACTCAATGCCGGGCGTAGCCGCCAACTGCTGCTTAATCTTCAAGCCCATGAGGCGGGAAGCCATGGCCGGCAGAACCCGAATCGTCGATGTCTCCACAGTAGCGTGCCTTCCCAAAGATGACGCGGTTCCTGTCCGCAGCCGCCCCTCATAGAGAAAGGCTAGCACAGGTCTTGTTGGTTGTCGATAAGGGCCACAAGCGGAGGCGGCGGCCGGACGGGCGCGGCCGCCGCGGTTTAGGGAAGCGCCCGGACCCCCGAGGAGGGTGGGAGTGA
>JAICHN010000474.1 GCA_025924845.1 Chloroflexota bacterium
TCGCTCGTCCCCGTCGCTAACGAGGACGAGCGAGACGCGCGCGCTCCCAGTGGGGTCAATACGGGATCGGTTTCGTCAACCGTATCACGTTTGTGGTCGATGTCGCAGTTTAGGAGCGCGGGTCTCCAGGCCCACTTGGTGCGGCAGCGGATCATCATTCAGATAGCACAATCGGTGGCGGAGGGCGGCGGCAAGAGCGGGCTGGGAGACCCACGCCCCTAGGTCATGATCGCGAACCCGGCCCTCTACGCGATCATCGCGGTGGCTTGGCTTCCGGGTCATAGACGAAGAAGCCGCGCCCGGCCGCCTTGCCTGTCCAGCCTGCCTGCGCCATACGCCGGAGCAGAGGGGCGGGTCGGTAGCGCTCGGCGTAGGTGGCCTGGACTAAGTATTCGAGGCCGAGCAGCACGCGGTCGATCCCGATTTCGTCGGCCCAACGCAGCGGGCCAAAGGGAAAGGCCGCGCCCAGGGTCATGGCGGCATCAATATCCTCGGCCGAGGCGACACGCTCGGTCAGCGCGAAGGCTGCCTCGTTTACCACGGGCAAGAGGGTGCGCGCCAAGACCAGTCCGGGCCGATCCGCCGTTTGATGCACGGTCAGCCCCGCGCCCTCCAGGAAGGCGCGCGCGCGATCGAGAACCGCAGCCTCGGTGGTCAGGGCAGGCGCGACTTCGACCACCGTCCGCCCGCTCAGGACGCCCAGGGGACCGATGCCCACCACTCGTTCCGGGTGTTCACAAATGGCGCTTTGTTCCTGGACTCCCGCTTGCACGCAGGACACGAGCAGGGGGGCAGCCGAAGGAAGCGCTTCATCGACGCAGTTGATCAAAGGGAGGCGGTCGTCTCCGCACACATCGGCCAGGATCAGAGCGAGGTTGGCGCCGCCCGCCATGGTACTCAGGGTACCCTCAAGAGCCTCCACCTCGAAGTCAAAGCGGATCGGATCGATGGGAAAGTCTATTACCTCGACTCCCGCCTTCCGAAGCAAGGGAGTGAAGATCGCGATTTCGCCCGCCGTCCCCACCACCAGGGCGCCAGGGCGCCCGGCCAGCACCCGAAAAGGCGTGTTTCGCGGTCTACCTCGCCCCGTAGTCATGGAAGCCCTTTCCCGCTGAACGCCCGGTCCAGCCCGCGTCGACCATTTCGATCAGCAGAAGCGGCGGTCGGAAGCGCGACTCGCCGAGCGTGCGCTCAAAGAGGACGCGGTCGGCGGCGAGCGCGTGGTCCAGGCCGATCGTGTCCAGCTGAGCCAAGGGGCCGGAAGAGAACCCTACGGCCTCGAGCAGGCTATCAATGGTGCGGGCATCGGCCACGCCTTCTTCAACGGCATAGACTGCTTCCAGGCGCAAAATACCGGCCAAGCGATCTACCACGAAGCCGGGGCGGTTTTTGACCGTTATCGGGGCTTTACCGAGCATGCCGGCCAGGGCATGAGCGCGTTCAACGGCAACGGAACCAGTGCGCAGCCCCGGTACAATCTCGACGGCGCGACTGCTCCCAACCGGGCGAAGAAAATGCATGCCGACCAGCAGTTCGGGGCGGCCGACCGCCGCGCCGAGGGCGGAAATGCTTTGCATAGCGGTTGTGGTGCAGAGGAGGGTGCGATCGGAGCAAGCGCTGTCCAGACGAACCAACAGGGCGCGTTTGGCATCGCGCGTATCGACCACCGTCTCGATGATGGCGTCCAGGTTAGCAAGGTCAGCGATTTCGGCGGTCATGTGCAAGGTACCGACGGGTGCGGACTTCGCTAACGGTTCCTGGTCCGGTTCGCCCGAAGCACCGGCTTGTCCGGCACGCATTAACTTTTCGCGCGTCTCCTCCAGGCTTTGGGCGTTCGGGTCGAAAACGGTAACTTCTAGGCCCGATCGCAAGGCGAGCCGTGCCAGAGTAGCGCCCATCCCTCGTGCGCCGGCAATACCAAGGCTCGCCACTTATTTGCCCTCGAAATGTGGCGGACGCTTTTCCCGGAAGGCGGCAATACCTTCACGGCAGTCCGCCGAACCGGCGGCGATGCGCTGAGTATAGGCTTCGTAGTCCAACGCCGCCTCCAAATCCCGGGTCGAGGCATAGTTCAGGGCGCGCTTCGAAAGACCGAGGGCGCGCGTGGGCCGCGCCGCCAATTCAGCGGCCCAGGCCGTGGCCTGAACTACCACCTCCTCGTCGGGCACGACCCGATTGGCCAGGCCAAGCGCACGCGCCTCGGCCGCCTCGATCGCCCTGCCGGTGTAGGCAATTTCCAGGGCAATGCCGCGAGGGAGCAGTCTGCTCAGGGTGTAGGTAGCGCCGCAATCCGGAATCAAGCCGACCGAGGAAAAGGCCAATCGAAGGCTCGAGTGCTCACCCAGCACGCGAAGGTCACACAGCAACGCAAGGCTCATCCCCGCCCCGGCCGCCACCCCATTGACCGCCGCTATGATCGGCTTTTCCAGGCCATGGATGAGGCCGGCAATCTTGTTGTAGCGCAGGCGCAGCACCTCGCCCACCTGATCTGGACTGAGGTCGGCGTCATTCAAGTCCTGGCCCGAGCAGAACGCCTTGCCCCCGCCGGTGAGCACGATACACCGGACGCTCGCCTCGCGACTTGCACTCTGCAAGGCAGCGATCAGGGCCGCTTTGAGCGCGTCATCGAGGGCGTTATAGCGTTGGGGGCGGTTGAGGGTAAGGGTCAAGACGGCGCCTGCCTGCTCAACCAACAGCACCGATTCCTGTTCGCTCATGCGGCGTCCTCCGGCTCGCGCACCGCCCTACCTTCCATCGAATTGAGGTGGTCGCTTTTCCAGGAAGGCGCGCATGCCTTCCTTCTGGTCCGCGCCGGCAAATAGGAGGAAGAAGTTTCGCCGCTCAAAGTCAATGCCTTCCTCAATCGTGGTGTCAAATGCCTTGAGCACCGCTTCCTTGGCGAGGCGCACGGCGACAGGTGCCTGGGCGGCGATCCGCGCGGCCAGCGTCTCCGCTTCTTCGAGGTATAACTCGACGGGAACCACGCGGTTGACCAGGCCGGCGGCCCACGCTTCGCGGGCCGAGATCGGCGTTCCGGTCAGAATCATCTCCATGGCGCGCGCCTTGCCCACGGCGCGGGTGAGGCGCTGCGTACCGCCGGCGCCGGGCATGATCCCGAGATTGATTTCAGGCTGACCAAACTGCGCGGTCTCGGAGGCGATGATGATATCACAGTTCATGGCCAGCTCACAGCCTCCGCCCAGGGCGAAACCGCTCACGGCGGCGATCAGGGGAAAGTGGATTTTCCTGAACCGATCCCACAACACGAATCGCTCGTTGAGCAGCAAAGGAATTGGCGCAAGGTCAGCCATCTCACTGATGTCGGCCCCGGCGGCGAAGGCCCGATCATTGCCGGTAATCACGGCACAACGGTAGGCGGGATCGGCGTCCAGCATCTCGAGCGCCGCCACCAGTTCAGCGATCGTCGCCCCATTGAGCGCGTTGAGCACTTTGTGCCGGCTTAAGCGAACCACCGCGAAGCCGGCCCGCGGCTCGACCACGATATTCTGGTACTGATCAGCGATCAAGCTCATGATCCTCAACAAACATAGGAGTAGCCAATCCGCGCGCAAAGCGCAGGGTCTCCGGGGCGGCGTGCCAGGGGCCGGTACGATAGGCGGCCTCCGCGGTGACGTCTCCCTTCAGATGCCAGGTCTCGATTCGATGGTAGGGCGGGTCGCCCAGCGGGCCGCCGACCACGCGGTGCGTGCTGACGCGGCTGACGACGGGCAGGGCACGAATTACCGGTAGATACTCGGCATGGTATTGGCGCTCGAACTCGGCAAGGTGTTCGGGCGGCGTATAGAGAATGACTACCTCCGACATACACCAGCCTCGCTCGATTCCCCGGGATTAACCCACCTCACACGATCATGGTACGGGGAAAAGTGAGCGCCGGCCAGTGAGCAGCGGGGTAGTGGTGAAGCTAGTGACCCCAGATCACGCGGTCACCATCCACGATTCCGACTCGATTCACCTCTTGAACATGATCGATGCTTGGGCTAGGACCGAGATGGAGCTGAGCAAGATAGAGATGCAGCCTGCCGTCGCCAGCGGTGGCTAGATAGGCGAGATCCTTGCCGTCCGGCGAGA
>JAICHN010000475.1 GCA_025924845.1 Chloroflexota bacterium
CATTTTCGAGCACCGTGCCGAAGGCGTGGCTGGCGACCCAGATGGCCGGCTCGGCTTTCTCGGACAGGTTGATCACCTTGGCGTAGCATCCGCCCTCGAAGTTGAAGACGCCCCGGTCGCTCCAGCCGTGCTCGTCGTCGCCGATCAGCACGCGGTTGGGATCGGCGGAGAGGGTCGTCTTGCCGGTGCCCGACAGCCCGAAGAAGAGGGCGACGTTCTCGCCGTTCGCGTCGCTGTTGGCCGAGCAGTGCATGGCCGCGACGCCCTGCACCGGCAGGTAGTAGTTCATGACCGTGAACATCGACTTCTTGATCTCGCCGGCGTAGGCGGTCCCGCCGATGAGGATCAGGCGCTTGGCGAGGTGCAGGATGATGAAGGTCTCGGTAAGCGTGCCGTCGCGCGCTGGATCGGCTTTGAAGCCGGGCATGTTGATGACGGTGAAGTTGGGCTGGAAGGTGTCCAACTCCCCGGTGGCGGGCCGGATGAACAGGTTACGGGCAAAGAGATTGGCCCAGGCGGTTTCGGTGATGACCCGAACCGAAAGCCGATAATCCGGATCGGCGCCGACATAGAGATCCTGGACAAACACGTCCTTGTTCTCGATATAAGTCAACATGCGTTGATGCAGGGCGTCAAACTTCGCCTCAGCAAACGGCTTGTTGACTTTCCCCCACCAGAGCTTGTCCTGGCTCGACGGCTCGCGCACGACAAACTTATCTTTGGGCGAGCGGCCGGTATACTGGCCGGTGCGCACCACGAGCGGGCCGCTGCGCGCCAGCTCGCCCTCGCTGCCCCGGATGGCCCACTCATATAACCCGGCCGCCGGCAGATTCCAGTGTACCGAGCGGACGTTCACGATGCCCTGTTCCTCGAGGGTCTTGGGGCGGGACAATGTTTGCATGTATCAACCTCCTTGTTGATGCAGGCCGGCACATCGACGATCAGAAGTCCCCGCCGGCACGCAGGCTCGACAACCGGCGCCGGCGGGGCGGGGCGGGCACCACCCGCCACGGTGCGGTGGTTTCCGGCATAACCCACCTATTATACAACAACTTGGCTACAAGGCACGATGCGGGCCGCCCTGTCCGCCTTTCGACGGACCGTTCCGTTCGCCGAAAGACCCCGCGCGCGATCTGGACCTTTGTGGGGCGCGGGCGGCCGGGCCGCGCTATATACTGGCAGCAGATGGGCCGCCGCGTAGGATTGGGATGCAGACCGGCGCCGGCAAAGGATGATGTATGCAAGGAGCGTATTTGATGGATAACCGCAGTGCCTCGGGCACCGTTGCGGGAGGGGTCTTTCTCATTGGCCTGGGTATGCTGTTACTGACCGGCTGGTGGTGGCCGGGGATCATGGCGGTGCTGGGCCTGGCCGGGGCGGCGGGCCTGCTGTACCGCGGGCAGGGCGCCGCGGCGCTCGCGACCCTGCTGGTGTTCCTGGGCGTGCCCACCGTGATCGCCCTAATCCAGAATATCGCCATCCCCTGGGCATTGCTCGCGCCCTTTGTCGTCATCGCCCTGGGACTCACCTGGCTGGTGCGCGCTTTCGCGTCTGGCGAAGCCTGGGAACCATAAGCGCATCTGTTTGGACGGCGCTTGGGAATGGGAACGGCGTGAATCTTCATTGAAGGTTCGCGCCTTTTGTTTTGCCTTATAATGGCCGGGACGGGAAGTCGCACCACCCGCCCTTGTCCGTTTTCTCGATTCAACAGGAGGGAGTCTCATGCAGCGCAAGACGCAACACCAATGGCGCGGAATCCTGTTCGGAGTGAGCCTGGCCGCCCTGGGCCTGCTGTGGTGGTTGGGCACGGCGGGCGCCGCCACGCCGCCCCAGGCGCAGGCGCCGAACATCGCCGATCCCTTCCACCACCTGTCCGGCGTGCTGCTCTATCCGCCGGATCGCATGCGGGCCGAGCGCGGAGGACCTAGCGTGCTGGGCGCTCCGGCTCTGCCGGTCTTTGGGGCGAATGTGTCCGCTTCTCTGAGCAACGGCTCGGCGCAGAACGAAACGACCATCGCCATCAATCCCGAAGACGACCAGCGCATGATCGGCTCGGCCAACGACTACCGCTGCAACCTGTGTCCCTACGTTTACCTGTCCACGAACGGCGGCGCCAACTGGACCAACTATCCCGTGGCCGGCGCCAGCAGCCAGTTGTACTATGGCGACCCGGCGATGGCCTTCGGCACAGGCGGTAACGCCTATTTCGCCTACCTCGGCTACGGCGGCTCTGTTTGCAGTGGCATCGGCGGTATGTACGTGTCGCGCTCGACCGATGCCGGCGCCAGCTTTAGTCCACCGCTGCAGCTCGCGGCCAATAATCCGGGCGGCGCCTATGCCATCTTGCAGGACAAGGAATACATCGCGGTCGACACGGTGCCCGGCAGCCCGTACAACGGCTATGTCTATGAAGGCTGGACGCACTACGCCTTCCAGAATGGCCCGAATTGTGGAAGCGCGGCGTCCCAGGTCGATGCCTCGGTGATCTTGTCGCGCAGCACCGATCAGGGGCTGACCTGGTCGGTGCCGATCACGGCCAGCCCGGTCCTGTCCAGCAACAACTCGGCGACGCTGCCCGCCATCGGGCGCCACGGCGAGGTCTACCTGTACTACGTGGGGGCGCAGACGCAGAGCCAGTTGTACTACGACTCGGTGCTGTTCTCCCGCTCAACCGATGGAGGGCAGACCTTCCCGTTCTTTACCCATATCGCGAGCATGGTCGATCTGCCCAGCCCGTTGCCGCACACCGTCTTCCGCGATAACGGCTTCGGCGCGCTGGCGGTGGACCAGCAGATCGACGGCTATCTCTACGCGGTCTGGGCCGACTACCGCACCGGCGACGCCGATATTCTGTTTAGCCGCTCGACCGACAACGGTACCACCTGGGGGCCGCCCGTGCGCGTGAACGACGACCCGGTGGCGAACGGCAAGGACCAGTTCTTCCCCTGGATCGCCACGGGCCCGGATGGCCGTGTGCATATCGCCTGGTTCGACCGGCGCGAGGACCCGAACGACGCCAACTACAAAGAGTACTACACCGACTCGCTCGACCACGGGGCGACTTTCGAGCCGAACGTCGCGGTGAGCAGCGCGCCCTCGGTGCCCGGCAGCAGCAGCTTTATCGGCGATTATAGCGGGATGGCCGCCTCGAACAATGCCGTCGTTCCGATCTGGACCGACATCCGCAGCGGTGGGAACCAGGACGCCTATGTGGCTCGGGGCGTCTTCACCGGCACCATCGCCACGCCGACCACCGGGCCAACCAACACGTCGACGCCGACCGTCCCGCCCACCGCCACGGCGACCGCCCCGCCCAGCGCGACGGCCACCGTCCCTCCCGCTCTGACCGCGACCGCGACGGCGCCAACCGCCACGGCGACGACAGCACCCTCGGCAACGCCCACCATCGCGCCTTCAGCGACGCGCACGGTCGCCCCGCTTAGCCCGACGGCGACGGCGACCCTCATTCCCTGCACCATCAACTTCAGCGACGTGCATCCGACCGACTATTTCTACGAGCCGGTGCGCTACCTCTTCTGCCATAACCCCCCTGTCATCAGCGGTTACGGCGACAACACGTTCCGCCCGTACAACAACACGACGCGCTCGCAGATGGTCAAGATTGTTGTGCTTGGCTTCGGCCTGCCCATCACCACGCCGAGCGGCGGGAACTACACGTTTACCGACGTGCAACCCGGCTTCCCGTTCTTCGCCGTCATCGAAACCGCGGCGGCGCATAGCATCGTGTCGGGTTACACCTGCGGCGGGCCCGGCGAGCCTTGTGACCCGCAAAACCGCCCCTACTTCCGCCCCTACGGTTACGTGACGCGCGGGCAGTTGTCCAAGATCGACGTGACCGCCGCCGGTTGGCCGCTGCTCAACCCGGCCAGCGGGCGCTTTGCCGATGTGGCGCCGGACGGCGCCTTCTACCCCTTTGTAGAGACGGCGGCCTGCCACGGCATCGTCAGCGGGTACGATTGCGGCGGGCCGGGCGAGCCCTGCGACGGGCAGCGCCGGCCCTACTTCCGCCAGAATAACGCCGCCACCCGCGGCCAGATCGCCAAGATTGTCTACCTGTCGCTTACGGCG
>JAICHN010000476.1 GCA_025924845.1 Chloroflexota bacterium
GTTGTTTCTCCTGGTGATTAATGCGGGCATGCTGTTGCTGGTTGGCAACGTCGTGACCGGCTTCAGCGTACATGGTTGGGCCGCTGCGGTGGTTGGCTCGCTCGTCCTCTGGCTGTGCAGTTTGGCGATCAACCGTATTGTCACTGACGACGATCAGCGGATTCAGTGGAATCTGCATATGTTCCGGCGCTAACCTTACATACGACGTGTCGGGTGGTTCCCCACCTATCGGTTGCTTGAATCGTAGGTGGAGTGCTCGGCGAGTAGGATGTATCGGTGCGGATCGCACCGATACATCCTACTCACGTTATGGGAGGACGCCATGCCCGCCCATCCGGACTCCGTCAATGCTGTCAATACTCGGCCGCATCCAACGCCGTATCCCGACGTTAATGTAGTGCTGGATCATTTCCGGGCGAGCATCCAAAGCATTCTGGCGCCCCACTTTCTCGGCATGTACCTCTCCGGATCGCTCGCCCTTGGTGATTTCGCCCCTCATCGATCCGACCTCGATTTCGTGGTCATGATCGACGCGGAGCTTCCGGCGGATCTATTTTCGTCGCTGCGGGCCATGCACGCGCGCTTCAATGCCGGGGACTCACCCTGGGCGACGGAGGTGGAAGCGGTGTACATCGCCAGGGAAGCGCTCCGGCGTCACGATCCGCGCCATGCCGTCTGGCCCCACATCCAACGAGGCAAGAGTAACGTCCTCGAAATGGATCTGCTGGACAGCGGCTGGGTTATCCAGCGCCATATCTTGCGCGAACACGGGGTGGTGGTAGCAGGCCCTGCCCTCCGGGAGGTAATTGAGCCCGTACAGCCTGGTGAAATGCGCCAGGCAGTGGCCGCCCTACTGGACGAGTGGTGGGGGCCAATGCGCAACGATCCGGCGCGGTTGCACCACCGCGGCTATCAAGCCTATGCCGTCCTGACCATGTGCAGGATGCTCTATACGTTCGAGTTCGGCGACGTGGCTTCCAAGCCGGCCGCCGCTCGCTGGGCGCGTGCGGAACTGGACGAGCGATGGTCAGGGCTAATCGAGCGAAGCCTGGCCTGGGAAAAAGATTTGCCGCTCACCCCAACCGGTGACGTGCCCGAGACGCTGGACTTTATTCACTATACCGTCGAACGTTGTGGAAACCGGCAAGCATGACGACTCCGAATCGGTGAGCCCATCTGGTATGTTGTGGAACGAAGCTGGATTGGCAGTACGAGGCCGCGGGCAAGGGCGTATCATGGGCGAGAACCTTGTTGCCTGAAACCACGCTTACCTATCGGCTCCCTTCTTCTGGCGCGAGCGCCGGTCCGCGGGCGATGCTTCCCGTGCCGCAAGACACTCGGCACAGAAATAAAAGTAGCCCATCGCGAAGCGGCGTTCCACGTGATCCACGCAAAACGTGCGGTCACAGCCCGCGCAGTGCAGCCGCCCCGGTTCACCGCACGCGGCGCACACCGGCGCATCGGCCTCCGTAACAATCATGCTGCCTCCCCTCTGAAAGGCTAGCAGCGCGCGGCCTCCCGGTCAACGCGGTATCCTGGGGCAGGATGCTTTGAGTACCAGCGGAGGTCCCATGCCATATCGTCCCGTTTCTCAGTACCTCCAGGTTCGAGCGGCGAACGGCGCGAGCTTCTCTCCCGACGGGGAGACGATTGCCTTCCTCACCGATATCACCGGGGTGCCCCAGGTCTGGACCGTCGCCGCGGCAGGCGGCCGGCCGCACCAGCGCACCTTCAGTGCGGAACGAGTGGCCGGGGTCCAGTATGCGCCGCAAGGCGATCGACTGCTCTTTCAGATGGACGCCGGAGGAAACGAGCGCGTGCAACTGTACGTGCTTGAAGAGGCCGGCACCCGCTTGTCGGCGATCACCGACGCACCGGGCGTCATCCATCAGTTCGGCGCCTGGTCCCCGGACGGCCGGAAGGTAGTCTACGCAAGTAACGAACGGCAAGCAGCCTTCTTTGATCTCTATGTACGCGATCTGGCTGAGGACCAGGCGCGGAGGGTACTTGAGCATGACGGCACGAACTACGCCGGCCCGTGGCGACCCACCGGCGACGCCGTACTGTATACGCGCTTCTTCACCGCCATGCATAACCAACTGCTCCTGCTCGACCTGAACACCGGTGATAGCTGCCCTCTGACCGACGCCGACCGCGCAGCCCGCTATGAACAGCCCGCCTGGGCGGCGGACGGATCGGCGGTGTTCGTGCTGAGCGACCTGGGCCGCGAAACCATGGCCCTGGCCCGGATTGACGCCGAGAGCGGAACGCTCGATTGGCTCCACGTCAGTGACTGGGATCTTACCCTGTTGAGCGTCAGCCGCGACGGGCAACGACTGGCCGTGGTCGAGAATGTCGAAGGTTATAGCGTGCTGCATGTGCTTTCCACCGCCACGCTCGAAGTGGAGCCCGCGCCGGCCCTGCCACCGGGAGTGATTCTTGATCTGGCCTGGCGGCCCGACGCACAGGCCCTCGCCGTCACGCTCTCCGGCGCTACCCATAATCCCGATGTCTGGCTGGTGCCGATGTCGGGGGCGGCATGCAGCACATTCACGCACAGTTCGGCGGCGGGCATCCCGGCCGATTCCCTGGTCGAGCCCGACCTGATCCACTACCCCACGTTTGATGGACGAGAGATTCCCGCCTTTTCGTACCATCCGGCAAACGCGCCCGAGGAGTGCCCGGTGGTCGTGTACGTACACGGGGGCCCGGAGTCACAGTTCGTGCCGAACTTTAATCCGGTCATTCAATACCTGGTCCATCGGGGCTATGCCGTACTCGCCCCCAATGTCCGGGGCAGCACCGGCTATGGTAAGGCCTATTGCCGACTGGATGACGTGGAGTTGCGCATGGATTCGGTGGCCGATCTGGCGCACGCCGCGGCCTGGCTGCGCGGGCAACCGGGCGGCGAGGGCCGGCCTATCGCCGTGATGGGCGGCAGCTACGGCGGCTTCATGACCCTGTCGGCAATCACCACCTACCCTGAGTTGTGGACAGCCGCGGTCAGCACCGTCGGTATCGCCAACTTCGTCACCTTCCTCGAACATACCGGCCCCTGGCGACGCAAGTTGCGTGAGTCGGAATACGGTTCGCTGGAACGGAATCGGGCATTCCTGGAAAGCATTTCGCCGATTCATCACATCGATCGCATCGCGGTGCCTTTGATGGTGATCCATGGCGCCAACGATCCTCGCGTGCCGATCGGCGAGGCCGAGCAAATGGTCGACGGCCTGCGTGAACGAGGTCGGCCGGTCGAGTATCTGCGATTCGAAGACGAAGGTCATGGCCTGATCAAGCTGCCCAACCGAGTCCGCGCCTACACGGCAATCGCCGAGTTCCTGGATCGCTGGTTATACCCGAACAGCGGAGCGAATCAAGCATAAACTGACCGTATTTGGCATACTAACTATGGATTCTACTGGAGGCTGAATGCTTGACTCGCTTACCGGCCTGCGCCACGTCATCATCGGGAACGGCGTGGCCGGCACTATCTGCGCCGAGACGTTGCGCAAACTGGATTCGACCAGCAACGTCACGCTGATCGGGCTCGAACCTTATCCCCTTTATAATCGCGTCGCCCTTCCTCCTTTCCTGAAAGGGAAAGCGTTGGAGCGCAAGGTGATCATGCGCACCGTGGAAAGCCATGCCGATAAGGGCATTCAGTTGTTCCTGGAAACCGTGGTGAATGCGGTGGATGCGCGTGAGAAAGTGGTCTATGCCGAATCCGGGAGGGCCTTTCCGTACGATCGCCTCCTGGTCGCTACCGGCGGCCGACCCCGCCTGCCCGACCTTCCCGGTGTAGCGGGAACAAGCGGTATTTATAGCTTCCAGACTTTGAATGACACAAAGGCAATCATCGAGCACGCCGAACGGGCCGGCCGAGCGGTGGTATTTGGGGGCAGCTATATTGCCTATGAGCTGGCCGATGCCCTGTGCGAACGCGGATTAACGGTCTATTGGGTCATGCGCGGCCCCCGATTCCTGCATCGCGTACTGGACGAGGAGGGGGGCGCCGTGGTAGAGGCGATCGCGCGCCGCCACGGCGTGCGCATGGTGACCGGAGACGTCGTGGTCGA
>JAICHN010000477.1 GCA_025924845.1 Chloroflexota bacterium
AGATCGCGGCGGCGTTGCGGCGAGAGGAGCAGGTCGCGCAACGTATCGGCCAGGGCGGTAGGCGTCGATGCCGTGATTGGAAGGTCCGGCTGTAGGCGGTGCAACTCCGGCCGCACATAGGCAATCACCGGCTTGCCGAGCGCCATCATCTCCAGCGAGAATTGGCCAATCCAGCCGATGAGCACCTGATCCACCGCGACGTCGGCATCGCCGCACGCCTTCGCCAGTTCATCGTGCGACATCCCTTCGAGCAGACGAAGCTCGACCGGCAAGCCCTCCTCCCGCAGCTTCTCCACCGCTTCGATCACATATTTCGTGCCCTTTATGTGGCGTTGGGTCGGAGCGTGAACTATAACCCAAGGCCCCCGCTCCTTCAGGACGTGCGGAGCCGCGCGCAGCCGTTCCCAGGGCACCCGGTCGAGCGGATTGGGAATATAGGTAGCGTCCGGCACGAATTCCAATAGGTCTGGCGTACTGACGATCACGGCGTCCGCATAACGATCCAGGGCGCGCGGCAGATCCACCTTCCATTCATTTAGACACGGAATGGTGCAACCGGCGCAGGCGCTTATCGCATGGGTCCTTCGCACCATATGCGGATCGCGAATATCACATCCGTGCAGGTGGAAGATCAGTTTTCTTCCCATCGCTTTGTAGACCGCGAGATCGCGATGCATCGGCCAGAGCGACAGATGGTAATGAAAGTGCAAAACGTCATAATGCGAGGCAAGCCACAGCACCATGCGGCCGGTACGCAATGGACCGCTGATTCTCCCTCCATCCACTAATCGATTGAGATGCACCGTCCCCTCGTCCGGCCCTCCGCCCGGCCGATAAAGGATGGCGCTGACCTGGTGGCCTTGCTCTCGCTGCGCGCGGGCCAGGATGGTGGGGATGCCCGCTATGTTCGTAACCGCGTGTACAATGCGCATTTCGTCTACACCCTGCCAAGCGCCCGGCTCAACTGAGTCATTGCCGCACCCCGCAGCGTACCCAGTTCGTGGCGCTCGATTACACCCAGACCGACCAACAAGGCGGGATAGAGCGCCACTAGCACGACCCTCGCCAACAGACCGGTGAGTGAGGTCGGCTCCAGGTAGCCGCGCGTGATCTGCCCCACCATGACGAGCAGCGCGAGGCAGGCTACGGCTGTGAGCACGCGACGCAGGTTGTAGGGGATACGATAAAGTCGCTGCGACATCCAATACACCAGCACGATCAGCACCAGATTCCCACACAGCGTGGCGAATGCGGCGCCGACCAAGGAGAGATACGGTACGGGGAGGACGGCGGTATTCACGGCCAGAGTGACGATGCCGGCCAGGATAGTTATCCAACTTAGATGAATAGTCTTCTTGCTTAGGTTCGTGCCCATGGCCACGATGTAGTAGGCGCCGTTGACAAGGTAACTCATGGCAAGGAAGGGCACCACCTGATAGCCCCGAAGGTACGCCGGCTTCCCAATCTCGAGCACCAGGGGCGCGAACAGGCTGAGCGCCAGAGCCAGCCAGCCCAGTACCGCGACGTAGTAGGTGAGGACCCGCGCATAGGTTCGTTTTGCGTCCGGTTCATCGGCGATGCTGTAAGCGAACGGCGCCCAGGCCAGGCCGAACGCCGTTACGACCAGCAGCATGATCTGAGCAACCTTGTTGCCCGCCGAGTAAAGCCCGACATCGGCATTGCCGGCGTGAACCTTGATAAAGAAACGACTGCTCTGCGCGATGGCCCACGACGCCACGGATATGGGCACCAGCGGGACGCCAAAGCTCAGAATAGAACGCAGCTGATGCGTGGAAAACCGGGGGAGCAGGCGGCCACCCACCGCCCATATCGTCACCAAGAACGCCGCTACATTGGTGAGGGCGCTGGTGACATATACCCCGGCCAGCCCTTTGTGCAGGGCAACCACGATCAACAGGGTAAGCACGAAACCGATTATGACCTGAATGGCGGATAGGAGGAGATAACGGCGCGGTCGCATCTCCAGGCGCAGCACTTCCAGACCGAACGCGAAGGTCGAACTGAGCGGAAATACGGCGGCGGTCAACTGCAAGTAGATCTTGCCGTGAGCGGCGGGACCGAGGACCATTCGAGCGAGCGGCTCCGCCAGCAGAAACAGCACCAGGCCCGCCACGGTGTTGAGCACGAACTGAAAGTACATCCAGGTGGAAAGCAGAGTCCGCTTGTTCTCCTCCGTAGCCTGGCGATAAAAGTAGTACGCTACCGCGGAGTCGGCGCCGAGCAGCAATATACCGCCGATAATCGTAGTGAAGGCCGTTACCAGATCGAGCACGGCATAATCGGCCGGTGTAAAGATACGCAGTAGAATGGGCACGATCACCAAGCCCACAACCTTGGTGAGGGCGCCTGAGAGGCCATACACCAGGGATTGAGAGGAGAGAGTTCGCATCCGCGAGCGCAGCGTGATCACCGCGAATAGACCTCCAGGTCGATGTGCGTGGTCCCATCCTCATAGCCTGTGGACATAGTCTCCTGGCTAACTGTACTCCGTTCCACCACTTTGCGCCGCCTAAAGACCCACTAGCCGGTCGGGCCTGTGCCCGCCAGAAGACGCTGAATCTCATCGACGGCGTCAGCCTCGCCGCCGACTACCGCGCGATCGAGTGCTCCAGACTCCACGACCGCCCGCCAACGGGCGGCGCGTCTAGCCGGATCGGGCTCCCGCTGCCGCAATGCCGAGCGCGCCTCGGCCAGCGCCTCAAGAATCTCGCCCAGGGTCTCCGGTAATTGAGCGTCGATCAGCCCGCGCAATGCACCGCTTACGGCGGGAGCCGCACCGCCGGTGTGCATCGCCACGACCAACGGCCCACGACGCACCGCGCCCATAAACAAGCAGTTCCCCAAATCCGGATCGGACGCCACACAGACGAGTGATCGGTTAGCCCGCGCCTCCGCCGCCACCGCTGCGTCAACTTCGGGTTCGCCGGTCGCCGTGAGTACCAAAAGCATGCCTACGGCGTCACCCGGCGCGAATGGTCGCGCCAGGTGAGTGAAGCGCCCGGCCGCGACGAGGTGAGCCAGGTCGGCGTGTAGCGAAGGCGCGATCAGCGTAACTCTCGCCCCGGCCGCGAGCAACGACGGCAGGCGACGAGCAACTACGCTCCCTCCGCCCACGCACAGACAGGGTTGGTCGGCCAGCCTGATCGCCAGAGGGATCTCATCCATGATCTTCCTGAAGGCCGACAAACTCGGGCGACAAATCGGGGGTAAGCACCCGGCGATAGGCGTCTACCGTGCGCGCCGCGATGGCCTTCTGGGTAAAAAGATCAAGGACACGCTGTCTTCCCGCCCTCGCCAGCCGCTCACGGAGCGCCTGATCCTCAAATAGCCGGCGCAAGGCGTCGCGCAGTGCTGGAACATTTCCCTCGGGCACGACCAGCCCGCTGTCCCCGATCACCCGTGGAATCTCTCCAGAGTCCGATCCAATCACCGGGACCCCACAGGCCATGGCCTCCACCAGCATCCGCCCAAACTGCTCTTTCCAGCGCGGCGTGGTCAGACTCGGCCCGGCCAGAACGTCGAATCCGCGCAGCACTTCCGGCATGGCGGTAGATGGCACCTGGCCCAGGAACGTCACACGCGCCTCAACGCCCAGGCGACGCGCCTGTTCGGCGGCCGTGTCTCGCTCTGGGCCGCTTCCTACCACGGCCAGCTTCCAATCCGCCCGCAAACCGGCCAGAGCCTCAATGAGCAAGGTCAGTCCCTTGGCGGGGATCAGCCTTCCTACGAAGCCGACCGTGAACGGCCGCTCAGTTTCGTCCGCACTCCCCGGGCCAGGTTGGAACAAGGCAGGATCGGTCCCAAACTGGGGGATCACTTCAATTGGCCCCCTAAAGCCCTTTTCCCGCACAATCTCAGCGGCGTCGGCGCTACCGGCAAGGCACATGGCCGCCCCGCACAGCACCGCACGCTCCATCCAACCAAACGGCGGCGGATAGCGGCGCGGAATGTTCTGCCAGGTGAAAAACACCATGGGAATGTCGCGATTCCGAGCCGCACTCAGCGCCAACCAGGTAGACAGGTTATAGGCCTCCTCGTCAAAATGCAGCAAGTC
>JAICHN010000478.1 GCA_025924845.1 Chloroflexota bacterium
CATATCTACCCGTGCCCGACGGTGGGGGTCTCTCCCCGATCCTCTCGCTCATCCCGATGCAATTGCTTGCCTACTACCTCGCCATTGCCCTCGGCTTCGACCCCGACATGCCGCGGAACCTCGCCAAGAGCGTGACGGTGAAGTAGCTTGGTAGTATGACCATCATATCGAGAGGTAAACGCTGAGCGTGAGAGTAGAGGCAACGACAACATGCGAAGCATGCGGAGGAGGAGTATGATTATGGGGTAGAGTGATCCTGCTTGTTTCCTGCGATCACTGAACTACCCCTTCGCGGATGGAATAGACACCATGAACCCCACAACCCAAGCACAACGCACTCCGGCCGCATCGATCGACCCCGCCACCGAAGTCAGCTCGCTCTCCCTCGTGGTGGCTGATCTCGCACGCTCACTGGCCTTTTACACCGAGGCAATCGGCTTTTCGATACTGGAACGCGATCAATCCAGGGCAACCCTGGGCGTTGCCGGCCGGCCCCTCCTCGTGCTGACCGAGCACCCTGGGGCACGGCCGTGGCCGCACGACGTCTACGCATACACCGGGCTCTACCATTTTGCTATCCTGGTGCCGACTCGCGTGGACCTCGGTCTCTGGCTTCGCCATTGGCTGGACCTGGGATTCCCGCTCCCAGGGCAGGGCGACCACGCCGTGAGCGAAGCCCTGTACTTGTCGGATCCGGACGGCAACGGGATCGAGGTGTATCGCGACCGGCCGCGCGACCAGTGGCGGTGGGTAGATGGGCGAATCCAGATGGGGTCGGACCCGGTGGATATTCGCGGTATCCTGGATGACGCAGCCCAGAGCGGTAGAACGTGGACCGGCCTTGCCCCCGGCACCCGCCTGGGTCATATCCACCTGCAAGTCGGTGATATCGGACGGGCCTCTGCGTTCTACCACGACATTCTCGGCTTCGACGTCATCGCCCAGATGCCGAGCGCCTTGTTTATCTCGGCGGGTGGTTATCACCATCATATCGGTCTGAACACCTGGCACAGCAAGAATGCCCCGCCCGCCCCGGAAGGCACGGCGGGCTTGCGCTCGTTCGTGATCGGCCTCCCCAACCCTGATGCCCTTAACGCCGTCGTTGCCCGGCTTGACGCGGCTGGGGTGCCTCATACCGGGACCGAGGATGTAGTCGTAGCGGACCCGTGGAACAACACGATCATCCTGCGGATCGCGCCTTCCCGGTAAATTGCGTAACGGCTATTGAAATAGCAGGGACATGATGCGGAGAGTGGAGGTTCTTCCACTCTCCGCATCATGTCCCTGCTAAATTACGATCCGCGCTGCGCGCGGTAGCGGCGAATCAGCGCCGTAGTCGAGCTGTCGTGCTCAAGGACCGGCTCGGTCGCCGCTTCCAATTCCGGGATGATGCGCATGGCGAGAGCCTTCCCCAACTCCACGCCCCACTGATCAAACGAATTGATGTGCCAGATCGTGCCCTGCACGAAGACCTTGTGCTCGTACAGGGCGATCAGCTTGCCCAACGTTTCCGGGGTGAGGCGAGCGGCCATAATAGTGTTGGTCGGGTGGTTGCCGGTAAAGGTGCGGTGCGGCACCTGGAAGGCGGGGATGCCTTCGGCGGCGGCCTCCTCGGCAGTCTTACCGAAGGCCAGCGCCTCGGTTTGAGCCAGGAAGTTGGCGATTAGCAGATCGTGCTGGTGGCCAAGCGGATTGAGCGTCTGACTGAAGCCGATGAAGTCGCACGGGATCAGCTTGGTGCCTTGGTGGATCAGTTGATAGTAGGCGTGCTGGCCGTTGGTGCCCGGCGTACCCCAGACAATCGGCCCCGTCTGGTAATCTACCGTATGCCCATCCAGGTCCACATGCTTGCCGTTGCTCTCCATATCCAGTTGCTGAAGGTACGCGCTCAGCCGACTAAGGTAGTGGTCGTAGGGGAGAATAGCCACTGTCTCAGCCCCAAAGAAGTCGTCGTACCAAATGCCGATCAGGCCAAGCAACACGGGCAGGTTCCGCTCGAACGGCGCGGTTCGGAAGTGCCGGTCCATGGCATGAAAGCCGCTCAGCATAGCTCGGAAATGCTCCGGCCCCACCGCGATCATCAGAGACAAACCGATCGCCGAGTCGTAGGAATAGCGGCCACCCACCCAATCCCAGAACTCGAACATGTTCGCCGTATCGATGCCGAACTTGGCAACCTCGGCCGCATTGGTTGACACCGCCACGAAATGCTTGGCCACCGCCGCTTCGTCGTGCAAGCGGGCTAACGCCCAGTCGCGCGCTGCCCGGGCATTGGTCAGCGTCTCGAGCGTGGTAAAGGTCTTGGAGGAAATGATGAACAGCGTTTGCTCCGGGTCCAGGTCCCTGACCGCCTCAGTTAGATCCGTTCCGTCAACGTTAGAGACAAAACGCATGGTCAAGCGCCGGTCGCTGTAATAGCGGAGCGCTTCATAGGCCATGACAGGGCCGAGGTCCGATCCACCGATGCCGATGTTTACCACGCTCGTGATCCGCTTCCCGGTGTAACCTACCCACGATCCGTCGCGCACGCGATCGGCAAAGGCGCTCATCCGATCGAGCACCGCATGTACCTGCGGTACCACGTTTTCGCCGTCGACCACAATCGACTCGCCTTTCGGAGCGCGGAGCGCGATATGGAGTACGGCTCGACGCTCCGTCACGTTGATCTTTTCGCCCGTGAACATGGCTTCGATGCGCGCCCGAAGACCGGTTGACTCGGCCAGGGCCAGAAGAAGGCGAAGCGTCTGATCGGTGATCCGATTCTTGGAGTAGTCAAGATAGATTCCCTCGGCCTCCACCGCCAGGGCGGTTCCGCGATTCGGCTGTCGCGCGAACAGATCGCGTAAATGGACATCGCGGATCTCCTGGTAGTGCGCCTCCAGGGCTTGCCATTCCGGTCGCTGAGTAAGCCGAACCGCCTCGTTGGCCATGGTCATTTCCTCTCGTATTGGACTTGGAGTTTCATTCGTGGGTTGTCCCTCGGCGCCCCTTCCGTTGCGGGACCGGGTACCCCCTGGGTGTGCTTTAACTCACGGGCGAGGTCATGGGCGCGTGCCACCCGCCGTCGCGCACGATGATGCGATCCGCCGCTACGGGTCCCCAGGTGCCCGGCTCATATTCGTGGACAGGGGTGACATTGCCCAATACGGGATCGACCACGCGCCAGGCGCCTTCCACGCTGTCCTGGCGGGCGAAGAGAGTCGAGTCTCCCTTGAGCGCGTCGCCCAACAGCCGTTCGTAAGGGGTCAGCTCATCCGTGCCCTGGTGCTGAGCCACCAACTCCACTTCCTCGCCGACCATCTCCTCGCCGGGCTTCTTGGCGCGCGCGCCCAGGGCAATCAGTACGTGCGGACTCAGTTGGAAGCGCAGAAAGTTCGTCTGTCGAGGCTCGATGTGACCGAACACTGCCTGTGGCGGTCGCTTCAGTTCCACCAATACCTCGGTCGAGGTGACCGGGAGGCACTTCCCCGCCCTGATATAGAAGGGAACGCCCGCCCAGCGCCATGAGTCGATATGCAGACGCATAGCGGCGAAGGTTTCAACCTGGGAGTCAGGCGCTGCCCCCGGTTCCTGGCGGTAGCCGCGAAACTGGCCCCGCACCAGGTCGTTTGGGCGAAGAGGGCGGATCGCCTCGAACACCCGTGCCTTTCCGTCGCGCACCGCTTCGTGATCGCTGGAACTGGGCGGGTCCATGGCAAGCAGGGCCGTCACCTGGAGCAGATGGTTCTGCACCACGTCGCGGATGGCGCCTGCCTCCTCGTAGAACTTGCCTCGGCCGCTGACGCCGAACTTCTCGGCCATCGTGATCTGAACGCTTTCCACGTAGTGCCGATTCCAGATAGGCTCGAGAAACGTGTTGGCGAAACGGAAGAAGAGGAGGTTCTGCACCGCCTCTTTGCCGAGGTAGTGGTCGATTCTGTAAATCGCCGTTTCGGGGAAGAAAGCATGCATGGCCGCGTTGAGCGCTTGGGCGGAGGCAAGGTCGTGGCCGAACGGCTTTTCGACCACGACTCGTGAGTCCTTGGCGCAGCCGGCGCGGGAGAGTCCCTCGGCTACCACGCCGAACATGCTGGG
>JAICHN010000479.1 GCA_025924845.1 Chloroflexota bacterium
GAAGTCCCGATGTCGATCGCCCATGCCCTACATCCATACTGATCGCGGCTTCGCGGCAAAGGATCAACCGACACCGGCGGTCCATCCACGATGTCTCCAGGATGGCAGGCCGGGTTTGCCATGGCATTACCACGGCCTTACCCCGATGCCGACCATCTTGTGCCGTGTGGGAACCGATGCTATGCTCGAAAGGCGCAATCGCAGGGCTGGATAGTGGGCAGGAACTGTCTGGAACGATGACCGTTCAGGTAGGGGATCGGCTGCCGAATCGGCGGATCGATGTTGGGCAATAGGGGCGTCGGGTCAGCGGAATCTTGTGTTTGGCCATGTGAAGCGTTGGCTTGGAGGTTTCGTGACTAGCGCGTGACGGCTCTCCATCTTGTGTACACAAGGGGAGCCGAACGCGGACAAAGGCCGACCGTTGACCGAGGTAAAATACCACCGCCAGTACCGGCGCTGCGGCAAGCCGAATTGCCGACCCTGCACCGAAGGCCGCGGGCATGGTCCCTATTGGTACGCCTATACTCGAGAGGATGGCCGCCTCCGCGGCCGGTATGTAGGCAAGGAACTACCGCCCGGAGTATCGGCAAGCGTGGACGAGATGGCCGTCGTGGCCGACGCCGACGAGCGGGGCGAGAGCGATCCGGGGCAGGATAGATCCTTCAGCGCGCCCCCCGTGTTCCTGTCCACGGCGATTGAGGCCCAGGCGCCTCCCGAATCCACCGCGCGGCCGGTCGTTGTCGACTCCGCCGTTCCGGCGCGCGTCCAGGTTGAGGCTGGGCTGAGCATCTGGATGCTGGGGCGCTTCCGGGTCGAGCGCGGCAGCGTACCTATCGCGGACTGGCGGCGGCAAAGCGCGGCCGGCGTGCTCAAACGGCTCTTGTTGGCGGACCAGCGCCGTCTGAGCCGCGAGTATCTCGCCCAGCAACTCTTCCCTACGGTGCCGGCCAGGGACGCCCGTACAAAGCTTGCCGCTGCCGTGCATGCGCTTCGGGTCGCCCTCGAGCCTACGTTGGTCGGCGCCGCCCAGTCGCGCTATGTGGTGCAAGAAGGCGAGACGCTTGAATTGCGTCTGGGGTCGGTGGACTGGATCGATCTCGTGGCCTTCGAGCAGGCGTTGCACGAGGTCGAGCGCTCGGGCGGCTCGGTAGCGCGACTGGAAGCCGCGACCGCGCTGTATGGGGGCGATCTGTTGCCCGAGGAAACGGCGGAGTGGTGTTTGGCGCCTCGGCAAGCCTTGCAGCTACGCCGGAATGGCCTACTGCTCTCCCTCGCCGAGGCCCAGGTGCTGGAGGGCAAGCACGAGGCCGCCCTGGTTACGCTAACCCGCCTGCTTACGATAGACCCAACCCATGAGGAGGCGGGTCGCCGCCTGATGGCGCTCCTCGATCGGCGGGGCAGGCGTGCCGAGGCGTTGCGCGTCTACCAAGCCCTCAAGCGTGCCCTACGCAGGGAATTGCATGCCTGCCCGGCACCGGAAACCGAGACTTTGGCGGCTGCCTTGCGGGCCGGCGAGAATGCACCCCGCCGCCGCCCGAGTGGCCAGACCCATCCGGGCGTGCCGACGCCCGCCGCGCTGCGGGCCGTCGCGCCGCTGATCGGCCGTGCCGAGCATCTGGCCTTACTTCGTACCGCCCTGTTGGCGGCGCGCGGTGGACTTGGCCGATCGCTGTTGCTTACGGGGGAGGCCGGCATCGGCAAAACACGGTTGGCGGAGGAGGCCGCCACTATAGCGGCGGCGCACGGGTTTACCGTCCTGTGGGGCAGAGC
The DNA here is from genome assembly GCA_025924845.1 of Chloroflexota bacterium. The sequence continues at coordinate 1,771 of JAICHN010000479.1, forward strand.
CGGCGAGGGTGAGCGCCATTTACCCTACATGCCGATCATCGAAGCCTTGCGCGCCTATACACGCGCCCGTCCACCGCGGGCCTTGCGCCGTGAGCTTCAGGATGCGCAGGCCTTGGTCGCGCTGCTGCCCGAGTTGGCGGGCGGCTTGTTCGGCCTGGCGCCGCCGCCGCCGTTAGGGGAACGTCCGGCGGAGCGCCAGCGGTTATGGACGGCGGTGACGGCGATGCTGGCGGCAGCGGCGGAGAGGCGGCCTGTCCTTCTGATTCTCGATGATTTGCACTGGGCGGACGAAGCGACCGTAGGTCTGCTCACCTTTCTGGTCCGTCGTTGCCGTGAGTCACGCCTTTTGTTGTTGGGAACGTTGCGCGAGGATCCGCGGTCCGACCATCCGCTGCGCCGGCTCGCTCTGGAAGGCACGGGCGACGGCAGCCTGGAACTGGCGCCCTTAAGCGGCCTTCTTCCCAATGAGGTGGCTGCCCTGGTCGCGCAACACCTTGGCGCCCCGTTACCCCCGGACCAGATCGCCGCTCTTCACGCGCAGTGCAATGGGAATCCGTTCTTCATCGGCGAATTGGCCGCATTGCTGCGCGAGCAGTCCGCGGGCGGATCGGGCCTCACCTTGCCCGCCATACTGGCCGGCGAGGGCACGCTGCCCCACACCGTGCGGCAAACCTTGACGAGGCGGCTCGACCGGCTCAGCAATGCCTGCCGCGCCTTGTTAAGGGCGGGCGCGGTGATCGGAGGCCGGTTTACCGAGGACCTGCTGGCCGCCGTGGTTGAGCAGGAAGTCTCCGTCGTGGAGGACACCCTGGACGAGGCGGTGTCGGCCGGCCTGGTGCGCGAAGTCGCTCTGGCCGAGGGCGGGGGGTACGTCCTGGTCCATGCCCTGGTTCGTCGCGCCCTCTATGAAGAACTGATGCCGGGTCAACGACGGCGCTTGCACGGCCGTATCGCGGCGCTCTTGGTCCAGAAAGGGCCCGACGGCGGCGAATCATTGGATCTGATCGCGTATCATTACGCGCGTACGCACGAGCACCTACTTGCCGCCCAGTGGTTGGAGCGGGCCGGAGATCGGGCGGCGGGATTGTTCGCTCATGCAACGGCGATACGGCACTATACACAGGCACGGGACCATCTGCCCGCCGGCGATCCAGCCGGGCCAATCGACGAGGAGAAGCGGTGTGCTTTGGCGCGGTTGGCGGAGAAATTGGGCGATCTGCGGCTGATCGAGGGGGAATTCGCCGCGGCACAAGAAGACTTCGCCCGTGCCCGTGCCCTGGCGGTCGCCCCCGACCGGCGAGCCGAACTCTGGCGTAAGGAGGGGCTGAGTTGGCAGCAGCGTGGGGAGTACGACCGGGCGCTGGCCGCGCTCGACCGTGCCCTAAAGCCGAGCACGGAGCGGGTCGGCGAAGCGGCGCTGCCGGCAGCTATCATGGCCTCCCTGGAGGTAAGCCGGGGTGAAGTGTATTTCAAACAGGGAGATTTCGGGGCCGCCGAGGCCGCGGCGCGGCGTGGCCTGGCCATGCTGGGCACCGAACCGGAAGGATTAGCCGCGGCGCAGGTCCGTAGCCTGCTCGGCAACGTGGCCGCGGCGCGCGGCGACCTGGCCGCCGCCGAGGAATTTCACCTTCGCAGCCTGGCTATCTATGAGCGGCATCAAGCGGCAACCGGAGAGCGGCAGGTGGCGACCTGTTGGACTAATCTGGCCAGAGTCTCCTATCGTAAAGGAGACCTCGCCCACGCCGCGGACCGACTGCGGCGCGGCATGGCGGTGCTCGAGCGAATTGGAGACCATCACGGCGTAGCAACCTGCCTCAATCAACTGGGCCTGGTGGCCAGACGGCGGGGCGCGCCGGCCGAGGCGGACACGGATCATCGGCGCAGTTTAGCAATCAGGGAGCGCATCGGCGATCAACATGGCGTGGCGAGCTGCTGGAATAACCTTGGGCTGGTAGCCCTGGACCAGGGCCACTACGCACGGGCTGAGGAATATTTTCGGCTCTCCTTGCCCATTCAGGAGCGGATCGGCGACCAACTGGGTGTGGCCTACGCCTGGAATAACCTGGGTCACATAGCGTGCAGACAGGCTGAGTATATGCGCGCCGAGGAGCAGTACGGGCAGGCCCTGGCTCTCTACGAGCGCCTCGGCGACGAGCAGGCGATCGCCTACTGCAGGATTGACCTGGGGGCGGTGGCGCTCTATCGGGGCAGCCTCGATCAGGCTGGAAAGCTCCTTGGCGCCGCCCTTGCCGGGTTTGAGCGTATCGGCGATCAGGAGGGTGTGGCGAGTGCCTGGA
>JAICHN010000480.1 GCA_025924845.1 Chloroflexota bacterium
ATTTTGCGTGACGGGATGAGCAACGCGAACCCGCACAAAAGCAGCGAACGTACGCGCGAAGCACGCCGCTACGGTCAGATCCTGGACTGGCTGGCCGAAATGGTCAGCACCACGCGCCTGATCGCGCGGCCAGCCGACGAGGACAGCGTGCGTTACAGTTTGCCGCGCGAGAGCGGGCGCGACCGAGGACCGTTTCTCCGCTGGTCGCCAATCGACGTGTCGCGCCAGTTGAAAGAGTTGCTCTTCGATCAATATCCGACCATTTGTACCTCAGCCACCCTGGCCGCCACCAGTGCCGTTCCGGCCGGTCAGGCGGAAGCGGCGCCCAGTCCGTTCGCCTACTTCCGGAGCCGTACCGGTTGTGTGGATCCGACCGAGGCGGTGATCGACAGCCCGTTCGATTACGGGGAGCATTGCCTGCTCTATGTGCCGCGCACCATGCCGGAGTTTTCACCGGCCGCGCACGATGCATTCTCGCAGGCCCTGGCCGACCACTTGAAGCGCCTGATCGAGGCCAGCCGGGGCCGCGCTTTCTGCCTTTTTACCAGCTATAGGACGCTGGACCGCGTGTATGAACTCTTGGCGCCCAGATTGGACTATCCCACCTTGCGCCAGGGCGACGCGCCGCGTCCCGAACTGCTGCGCCGCTTCACCGCCCGCCCGGGCAGCGTACTCTTCGCGACTCGCAGTTTTTGGGAAGGAGTCGACGTGGCAGGATCGGCTCTCTCCTTGGTGGCTATTGATAAGATGCCCTTCTCCGCGCCCGACGATCCAATCGTGCAAGCGCGGGTCGAGCGCTTAAAGCGCGAGGGCCAGGATTGGTTCAATGACTTGATGCTGCCCCAGGCGACGCTGCAACTCAAACAGGGATTCGGTCGGTTGATCCGCAGCGCCACGGATCGGGGCGTGGTGGCCATCCTGGATTCGCGGATCATTCGCAAGGGATACGGCAGGAGGGTAGTGGACGCGCTGCCGCCGGCGCGCCGCACCGATAGGATTGAGGTGGTCGAGGAGTTCTTCGCGGCGGAGCAAGCGATGCCCGCCTGAGCGCCTACTCGCGACGGCGCGTGGCCGTCGCCGTGATCGTGATGCCCCCTCTCGCCTTTTGATGGATGGCCACCGTACACCAAAACGGTTGGAGCGCATCGAATATGTCGCATGAAATTTGGCTGGCCAGCGCCTCGCAAAAGGCCCCTTCGTTGCGGAAGCTCCAGAAATAGAGCTTCAAACTCTTGGACTCCAGGCACAGCTTATCCGGGAGGTAGTCGATACTTACTGTTTCCCAGTCAGGCTGGCCGGTAACCGGGCAGAGGCTGGTCACTTCATCGGACACCAGGCTCACTTTATCCAGGAACGGCGGGGCGGGAAACGTCTCCAGGTGCTTACTGGGTTGCCGAGTCGGCTTCCCAAGGGCCTCAAACTCCAGTGCCATGTCTAAAAGTCCTCCGATTTAATCCTATCCCTGGACCGTTGCCGATTCAGCCAGACGCCTGACCGTGCCCAGCACCGCCGCGGCTCCTCGGGCGATCGGCTCAATCTCGATATACTCATCTTCCCGATGCACGTTGCCGCCCCGCGTCAAGCCGAGCGTGATACCGGGAAGTCCCCGTTCAAAAGCGGCGTTGGCATCGGTCGAGCCGGCGACCAGATGGGCAGGCGGTAAGCCGACGTCGGCTCGCGCCGCCTGGGCGAGGGTAACCAGCAGATGCTCCGCCGACAGCGAGCCGGCCGGACGTCGCCCTATCTCCCGTATAGCATAGCTGACCTGCTCTTGGTTGAGCGTGGCATCCACGATGGCCCGCGCCGCCGCTTCGGCCTGCTCCAGCACGCCGCTCTCTACCGCCCGGATGTCTACCTGAAATACGGCGTGCGAGGCAATGACGTTGATACCCGTGCCGCCCGCTATGGTTCCGACGTTAACCGCGCAGCCCGGCGCTGCCGGCGGTAGACCAGAAGCCAAGCCGGTGACCGCCCTCGCCAACTCATGCACGGCCGATGCCGCCCCTCGGTCGCGCCAGGAGTGCCCGCCCGGCGTCTCGCAACTTACCTCCAGGCGCACGCTGCCCACGGCGCCGATCACCAGTTCGTGGATGCCATGCCCTTCGAGCGCCACGACCGACACCGCCGGCTGATCCTGAAGGAGGCCGCGAATCCCTTTCAGGTTGCCAAGCCCTTCCTCCCCGACCGTGGCGACCAGAACGACGTCACCACTCGGCGGCGAGACGCAAAGGTCACGGGCGAGCTGAAGCAACATGGCCAGGGCGAGCGAATTGTCGCCGATCCCAGGCCCCACCAGCCGCGCCCCTGCTCGCTCCGGCTGCAAGCGGATCTCGTGGCCGAAAACAGTGTCGAGATGAGCTGCTACCACCACGGGCGGCCCGTGCGGAGCCGATCCCGGGAGCCGCGCCACCACATTGCCGTGCCGATCTAAGTCGACGGTCAGCCCAGGCATGGCGCTCAGCCGCGCCCACATCTCGGCCGCTCGCTCGTGCTCGTGGCCGGTCGGCGCCGCCACGGCACATATAGCGAGGGTATCGCGGATCAGCTCCTCAAGGTCCATGGGCGGCTCCTCAAATCGCTAGGCCCGCAGAGCGTAGAGCGGCTTCGATGGCGTCCACGTCGGTCACGCAGCCGCCCCAGGTGCCCCCACTCACCGTTTGTAGCGCCGCCCACAGGCGTGTGTCGTCCGGCAACCGGGGATCGGCAGCCAGATCGGGGCGCGGAGCGCGATCGGCGAGCATACGCGCGCCCGCTTCCGGGCCGAGGTTCTCGCTCCCGTGCCCAACCAGATCGACCGTCCCCTCAAGGCGCCGCTGATCGACGATGATTTGAATGCGGTCTCCATCGATCAGCTTGCCTATGGGACCACCGGCCAGCGCCTCGGGGGAGATATGCCCGATGCAGGCGCCGGTCGAGACCCCGGAAAAGCGAGCATCGGTGAGAACGGCAACGTGTTTGCCGAACGGCAAATACTTGAGGGCGATGGTGATCTGGGCGATCTCCTCCATGCCGGTGCCGCGCGGACCCCGACAGATCAGGACGATCACATCGCCTGCTCTGATCCGATCCGGCCCCAGGCTCTTGAGCGCCGCGATCACGGCGGGTTCGCTGGTGAATACGCGGGCCGGTCCAGTGTGACGGTAGATCCCATCGGCATCAACCATGGATGGGTCGATGGCGGTGCTCTTGATCACCGATCCATCCGGCGCCAGGTTGCCGCGTGGGAACGTCACGGTACTGGTCATCCCGATTGCCTCGGCACGGGAGGGCGAAAAGATCACCGAATCGGGGTCGATGCCGTCCTGGCGGAACAGGTGCTCGCGCAGGCGCGTGCGGCGTTCCGATCCCTCCCACCACTCTAAAACCTGGCCGAGGGGAGCGCCGGTCACGGTAAGGGCGTCAAGGTGCAGCAGTCCGAGGTCACATAAGTGCAGCATGACCTCAGGCACGCCGCCCGCCAGAAACACTCGCACCGTGGGATGACCGACCGGGCCATTGGGCAGCACATCGACCAGACGCGGCACCTGGATATTCACCTGATGCCAGTCCTCGACGGTTGGCCGCTTCAGTCCTGCGTAAAAGGCGATTGCCGGCACGTGCAGCAAGAGATTAGTTGAGCCGCCAAAAGCGGCATGCACCACCATGGCATTTTCCACCGCGTCGGCGGTGAGAATTTGGCGCATGGTGATGCCCTGGCCATCGAGATAAAGGGCGGCATCGGCCGAACGGCGCGCCATGTCCAGCCAGATCGGTTGGCCGGACGGAATCAAGGCGCTGTGCGGCAGGGTGAGTCCAAGCGCTTCGCCGACCACCTGAGAGGTTGCCGCGGTGCCCAGGAACTGGCAGCCGCCGCCCGGCGAGGCGCAGGCCCTGCAGCCCAGATCCGCCGCCTGTTGCAAGGTAACCAGCTTATTGGCGAAACGCACGCCGATGGATTGCACCTTGCCCGCGTCCTCGCCGTCGAGCGCGGGCAGAGTAACGCCTCCCGGCACCAGGACACACGGCAGATCGTGCATGGCCGCCAGGGCCATCATCATGGCGG